>NZ_JAQZSD010000071.1:0-20914 GCF_028674935.1 Lysinibacillus sp. CNPSo 3705
AAAACATATTCTGTCACAATTAAGTCGGATACACATGCCGAACAAGAGGCATTTCAAAATACGGAAGCATTTAAGCAATTAGCCGCAAATCGCTACAAAGTAGAAGCGAAGAATAGTGAATTAAAAACGGACACGGGTACGATACGGCATCGACTGCGGGTCTATTTGGCATGGAAATTCAAGGTGCTACAACGATATTCGCTGTCAATTTAAAACGGATATTAAAGCTATTAAACGAAAATAAATAAGGAATAAGGAATAGAGACAGAAATAAGGCACTTCCTGTTCAAAATTGAACAAGAAATGCCTTATTTTTATCTGAGAAAGGTTCGCTTTTATGAAAACGTAAGTTTTTCAGTGCCCTCCTAAAATCAGGGGATGCCCTTTCATGTATAAATTATCGATTATTAATAGAAATGACGACCGCTGCCGTTTTGTTCAAAGGCAGCCTTTGCTAGACGAACTGTAGATACCGCCAAATCTGCATACGTCACTTTCTCAGTAGCATTGAATTTATTTTGCTGTCCATCAATTAGTCCCATTGCACTCGCTAAAGCAACATAACCTGCGTACGCTGGGTCAATTGAGCTTGCATCCGTAAAGTTTAATTTGTAAATGTCACTATGCTTAGCAGCACTCTCTAAATTTAGTACACGAACTAACCATTCGGCAAGCTCTTGACGAGTCAATGCTGTATCTACTGCAAATTGATCCGCCGGTTGTAAAATGCCCATTCTTACAGCTTGTTCAACGATTCCGTATAATGGGTGCTTTTTGTCAATGTTTTTGAAGGATTGCTTAACGTTGTCTTCTCCATACGGATTGAAATCATATCCGTATGATAATGATTTAACTAAAATTTTCAAAGCTTCTCCTCTTGTTACGGCTGTATCAGCATTAAAGTTTGCTGGGTCTTTAACCTCTAACACATTTTGGTGTAATAAATAAGTTAATTCTCCTCCAGCTGTTGGATGCGAAATGGCAGGTTTTTCTTTCGTATCACCAACTTTTTGAAGCCATTCACCCGTTGTTGCATCAATACTATTGAACAAAATTCCATTATAAACCGGAGCGTATACTAAATCATAGTGGTGATTATCCTCGCCATCCTGTTTTGCATACTGTAGCTCCAATTTCAGCCCCTCATTGAATGTTGCTTTTGCTTTATCAGCAGGAATAGCTTTGTTTACAGACGGCCAATTATCAATCTTGCGATAATTAACATTTAAAGAACTTAATTTCCCATCAGCACTGATACCTACGGAAATTTCATCCCCTGCTACGGCAATGCCATTGACAATACGTGGGAAAGAGAAGTAATACTGTTTGTTGTCTTTATCATATATTGCATCTTCTAGTGGTTTTGAATAATTATGAATATATGACGGAGACCACTCTTTTAAGTAGTCTATCGCTTTTGCTAACGCAGCCTCTTTTGAAATTGGTTCTACTTTATCATCTGTCTGCATGAATTCGCTACTTGTATTCCAGTAGTTTGTAATTTCACCTGTTGCTTTGTTGACTTCAAGTGAACTACCTGTGCCGTAATTACCGAGATCATACATATAATTCACATAATAGATTGTTTCGCCATTTTCATTTTCTCTTTCATTAATCGAATGAATTTGTAGCTTTGCTTTGTCTGTATCAACTTTTAAAATAGACTTAGCTAACTCTTCAACTTCTGCTAATGTAATACCATTTTTCTTAGGTGCAAGTGGTTGCGCTGCAAGTTTTTCTACACCTTTTGTCTTCGGTACTTGAGAAATGAAACCATTCATTGTTTGCCACTGCCCATTTATTGCATGTACACCATTAAAGCTTGTTGGTGGCATATACACAAGCTTAGCAATCGCTTCGCCTGTTTGATAGTTATAGTCAACTATATAACGTAAGTCAACTGACAGTTTTTCACGAACCTGTGCAAGGATTTCTGATTCATTCTTTTTCTGATCTAAGTTATCAAAAGTTGCCTTGCTAGTTGGCCCGGCATTACGATACATACTTGTAACTTCACCATTTGCTAAAACTGTAATATGGATAAACTCATTACTAAGTAATACACCATTGTGTGTAGGCGAGTACATAAATGAATACGAAATTGGTTCAGATAGAGGTCTACTAAAACCAAAATCATCATATCTATGGTCTTCACGAAGCTTGTAATTCGCAGTGCTCGGCAATTTCTTTAAGAAGTCTTGAGCAACTTTCTTTGCTTCACCCTCTGAATATTTCACCGGGTACAATGCTTCCGCTATATTGACAGGCTGATAGGAGAAATTTTCTAATTCCAAATCTTCGCCTTTAAAAGTAAAATCACCATAAACGTCTTTGCCATTGATTGTTTTATTAAAGTTCAATTCATAGCGTATCGTTTTGTCATCATTAAAGTAATGTGCTTCTCCCATTGAGAAATCTTTCTCTGTTACAAAATTGAATTTGTCTGGGAATATTGTATTCAATTGCTTAATAAGCATACTTTTTGTTACTTTTGTTTCTGTTGAAGAAACTTGAATTGCAACTCTCTCTTGTGGTTCTTTTACATTTGCTGAAGCTTGTGCCATTGGCGAAAGTACACTAACAGAAAATGCAGTAGACGTTAGTATGATACCTAACTTTTTAAATTTACCCAAAATATCCCTCCTAGATTATCATTTACCATAATTATAGTATAGATTACCATAAATGGATATGACGTTTTCAGATTATTCTATTTTATCTTGAAATAGAATGAACATAAACAAAGAGCTATTTTTTCTTCATTCAGCAATGTTTTCTGTGCGAAGGCGCAGCGACAGCACAGCCTCAGCCGCAAATGTTTGTCTGCGCGAAAGAAAAAACGTCAGCTACAATTACGCCAAGGCAAAATTGCTTGGTTGCTCCCTAAAAATCCTCATTTCTTGACTACATCAAAATTGGAACCAATTAATAACCAATTTTGAGGGAATGGTAGACCTAACTTCCAATAGCCTACTCCTCGGAGTCTGTACCGTTTGATTAAATCGAACTTCGCTTGAATGGATCTGGCATCTTCGAACCATACCACATGTGCTTTACCTTGCTCATCGTAGTATTCAAAGAACGGTGCTTGAGATCTCAAATCAAACTGAATAGCAGCATTATATTTCTTAGCAATCTCGATTGCTCTTTGTGGACTAACTGCTTCTGCATTAGGTCCCCCCTGCACAAAAGGCAATGTCCAGTTATACCCATATAAATTCTGTCCAAGTATAATTTTGTTCCGAGGTATCTCACTTACTGCATATTTAACAACCGCTTCTACCTCTGGAAGTGGCGATACTGCCATAGGGGGCCCTGCAGAATAGCCCCATTCATATGTCATTAACATAACAAAATCCACTATTTCTCCATGTGCTTTATAATCATGCCCCTCCGTCCACGGACCCCGCTCAGTAGCACTTGTTTTGGGAGCTAGCGCTGTCGATACGGTATATCCCTGTGGATGGAATCGACTCACTGCTCTCCTTAAAAAATTGTTATACGCCTGTCGTTGATCGCCCGGCAAATTCTCAAAATCAAAATGAATATCTTTAACAGTTCCTAAACGCTTTGCCTCTTCAAGAATATTATTAAAGAGCAAATCCTGTACGGCTGTACTTTGAAAAATATCTCTCGCTAAATCGCCACTAAAACTAAAATTCTCCAAATTCGAGATAACCATTGCTAGAGAAGCACCTGTATCATTTGCAATTTGCGCCACACCTTGACTCGGTGGCACCTTAAGCGTTCCATCACGTCTTGCCTCATAGCTAAATAAAGCTAGATAAGTTAAAAATGGACCCGCTTCTCTTGCTTGACTTAGTAATGCCTCACTAACGAATGTCCCTCTCGGCTCTAAATATGCCAATGTTTCAGCTCTTGTTTTTGGTTGAGGTGGAATATAAAGTCGCATACCAATCGATAAAGGTTGATTCGGATTAATATTGTTCACCTGAGCAAGTGTTAAATAATTAATGCCAAAGCGTTGGCCGATTGAATATAGACTATCTCCTGCCTGCACATAATAGAAATTTCCGACAATCGGTATTACAAGAGCTTGCCCTATAACTAATCGATTTGGTTCAGGAATTTGATTGGCATCTACAATATTTTGAACTGTTGTCCCATATGCCTTCGCAATACCCCATAAGGACTCCCCTGCCCGTACAACATGTATTTGAATGTCAATGCCTCCTTCTTGCTTGATAAAATCACACCTGTAAAGCTTATGAATTAGAAAATGAAAAGATGTCATTACTCAGTAAGAATAGATTCTCTAAAACGAAAAAAGATCCATCGCTTATTCTAACGAAAGGACCTTTTTTGGTGAGCAAGCGTCTAACCGCTTCCTCTATATTTGTCGTTGCTGACGCTTCAATTTTCACTACTGGTCAGCACTCACTTTATTGTATATCCGATTTAATCATTTCAAATAATAACGGGACATTCGTTCCGCGTTGTAACGAATTACAGCCCTCCATTAAAAATGACCAACTCATTTTGATTTTATCTTTATACGGCAGCTCTGGGTTAACTGGGAGATATTCTTTTAAAAACTCTTCTATGGAGCTCGATAAACTTTCCATAAATTCATCGGCCTTTTGCACCTTTTCCGTCGCTATTTCATTACGCTCATTCCATAGTACATGCTCTAAGTTTGTAGAAAAATAGAATAGCTGATACGGTATTCTTAATCGATGAATGCTAAAATGATCATTTGCCATAAGGATTTTAGCATTATTCGCCTTCATTTCATTTCGTTGTTCGATTTGTTCCTTACGCTTCTCTGATTTCACTAATATTGCATCTTCTGTATAGAATAAATTTTGCTCAATATCTCCCTTCACCTTGACAAATTCAGGGGCTATGAAACAACCGTCTGCATCAGTAATATGAACGACAGCGGTTAAATCCTTCGCTAAAAACTTATACTTCTCCAAATAGTTCTGAATCACTCGTGTCACACTATTTTTAATATTAGGTATCCGTTTATTAGCATCCCATTTCGTTAAAATATCTTCCCGTTGTACATCGAAGCGAATCGTTGAATTTGCAAAATGTTCATCTAGAAAATCCTCTAAAATAATTTGTTCCGTATGCCCTTCCACAATAATTAAAAGAACTTTTTTAGTCACGCTGGACACCCGCTTTTCTAAAGGCACGCTTAATTTTAAATGTCTTTGTTTCTTTATAAACATCTTCATCCTGTCCGCCCAACTGAATCGCACGTAAATAAACATCTCGAGCATTATTTACCTCTTTAATACCCTTTAGCTGTATATAACGACGATCCTCATTCGTTGTCGTAAACCATAAGTTTTTAATAGCTAGCACCTCTAACACACGTAAATTATGAGACGTAAAAATAAGTTGACCTTTTCCGCCCTCATCAATCACTGTTAACAACTCGCCTAACAAATATTCAAAAACACCAGAATCTAATTCATCTATTACGACACAAGCATTTGGGTTATTATAAACTGCAATGAGCACACTGAGTACCGATATAATTTTCAAAATCCCTTCTGACTCTGTCCTTAACGGTAATTCGCGCTCCCCTCGTTGCGATAAAAATTCAAAACGAATTCCTTTTTCCCCATTATCCATAGTTTGTTTTGTAAGTACATTAATCTTTATAGAGAGACCTGGAATAATCGCTGATAATACTTGATTACTTTGCTCTATTACTTCACATAACACGTAAAATGCATCCTCTGGCAATAATGCTGGCCCCTTCAAATTGTAAGGGATAGAACCACGAGTTTTTTCGAGATGGATGCTAAAAGGCATACTGCGCTCTTCAAATAATGGTGCGATATTTTGATTGTTAACAACATGTAAATCACGATTAAAATCTATTGCTAAATTATGAAGCAATTGCATTTCTAGCTCCGACAACCTATCCTGTAATAACGGCTTTAAATCTTTGTGAAAGACAAAGGACATATATTGTTTTTTAGACAATTGATGAATGACTAGTAATTGGATACGCATTTTTTCATTCATATCAGACAGATATACTTTACGTAGTTGTATGTCTTTCTCTGTAACATTAATTAAAATCTTTGAACGCTTCCCTTTCTCGTTTTCTCTGTAAGCTACACGTTCAAGCGTTGTGTACAGTCTGTTTCCATCTTCTTGTAACTCTACATAATAATTGAGAAAAAATGTGCCGAATTGATTTTCTACTAGAAACTCGAACTCAATACTTGCCGTATCCTCCCCTGCCATAATTAATTTCTTTTCCTGTGATGGTAATTTAATTTCAGCCATCCAACCGGAGATAAGTGCCTTTAACAAGCCGAATGCATCAACAATAGTTGTTTTTCCAGAACCGTTCTGTCCGTATAAACCTACAACATTTGGCTTAAGGAATGTCTCGAAATTTACCGCTAATATAATTTCACCATGACGGACATTTCGTAAATTTTGTACTTTTATTTTCTTGATTTTTATAATAGGCATTTATATAAACATCCTTTAATACTATTTTCTTTTATTATAATTAAATTTGATATATTTTATAACATTTTCTATTTTAATCAACTATACTTTATCGATCATTCTTCTAGTTTAATGCCTATGACAATCCTAATAGTAGGCATATGTTAGAAAAAAACGAAGAAAGGTGTGTTTCATTGATCAATCCTGGATTTAATCCCGAAGATCTTGATGTTAACATTCCGTTTCACCCTACTATGCCTTCTGGTAGCCCATATCCATCTTTAAACCCATCACCGTATCCGACACGATCTCCACAGCCATATCCACCGCGACCTCCACAGCCATATCCACCGCGACCTCCGCAGCCACGTCCACCACAACCATATCCACCACGTCCTCCGCAACCACGCCCACCACAACCATATCCACCACGTCCTCCGCAACCACGCCCACCACAACCATACCCACCACGTCCTCCGCAGCCATATCCGCCACAACCATACCCACCACGTCCTCCACAGCCATATCCACCACAACCATACCCACCACGTCCTCCGCAGCCATATCCACCACAACCATACCCACCACGTCCGATGCCATATCCGCCACAACCATATCCACCACGTCCGATGCCATTCCCAGGCGGACAATATCCTGGCTTACCAGGTTTACCAGGCTTTAACTTACCAGGCATGTAGATTTGCATATTGGAAGTCCAAGAAAATGACTGTAGCAAAAAAGGCTATCCAGAAGTTCAAATACGAACTAATGGATTGCCTTTTTATTGTTTAGTAGAACAGGAAGTGAAAACATGACTATAAAATTTTCAGTCGTCCTACATATTCGCTCATTTAATGAGCACAGTATAGGAGAGGCGAGGTGCAACTATGTGTAACGTAAAAAAAATAACTTTATGTATGATTAGCCTAATATTAATTAATTTGAGCATTGTAGCTTCTTTCGATGCAAAAGAATCGAGTAGATTAAATATAAAAGGTCTAGAAAACCGCTTAAAAAGCCTTGAGCCGATAAAACCCCAAACAATTGCTGATCCTCCTTTTCCAGAATTATCTCCCCCATCAAAATTTGTTACACTTTCACAGGTGATAGAGAATGGCAATACAATTCCGTATGAAGCGATCGTCAATAATCCTGGCTACAAGAGACCCGCTTATGAAGAATATTGGCATAGCTCAATCGGTCGGTGGAGCTATGTTCCAACTAGAATTCATTATGCACTGCATCGACTATTTACGAATTACGATATTGCTCTCTCTGAATGGTACGACTTTGAACAAAATATGGGATTCACAATTCCAATGTGTCAAAATAAAACGGATTTAGATTTATATATTGTCGCGTTCCAAACTGATATTACAGCAGTTTATACATTGGGGAATCAGGTGGTCGTTGTTGGAAACCCGAGAAGAACCGGTGTTCAAGTGATTACTATAAAAACAAGCGCTATACATCCCTCAAATACCGAAGAATCTTTACTTGTACAATTATCAACTCAAGCAGGAGAAGAAATAGATTATGCTCTAATCTCTTATATTTCCCCTGATTTTAGGCTGAAGCAAAAAGAATAACTTTAAGCTCCTTTTCGGAGTTTTTTTAGCAGGTTTGTATCTTTATCAGCAGTTGTTGGGGGTTTATCAGCGATTGTTGGAGGTTTATCAGCGATTGTTAGAAGTTTATCAGCGATTGTTGGAAGTTTATCAGCGATTGTTAGAAGTTTATCAGCGATTGTTGGAAGTTTATCAGCGATTGTTGGAAGTTTATCAGCGATTGTTAGAAGTTTATCAGCGATTGTTGAAGGTTTATCAGCGATTGTTGGAAGTTTATCAGCGATTGTTGGAGGTTTATCAGCGATTGTGCTGTTTTTATAGTCAAGTCCTTAATATTGTGTAAAATTCTATACAAAGTTTTTCAACCCTGATTTTAGTTTCCCTAAATTTTACAGCTTATGTTGGAATTCGCCGCTAAAACTTTGAGTTTCGCCGCCAACTAAGCAAAGAACGCCGCTAAACTATAAAGTTTCGCTGCTAACAGGCTTTTTATCAGCGATTGTCGGAAGTTTATCAGCGATTTTACTGCTTTTATCAGCGATTGTCGGAGGTTTATCAGCGATTTTACTGTTTTTATCAGCGATTGTCGGAGGTTTATCAGCGATTTTACTGTTTTTATCAGCGATTACTAAAAAATATTCGCTAAACATAAAAAAATCACTTCTCAAATGGAGAAGTGATTTTTTTGGGTTGTAGCCGTTGATTACATCATTCCTGGCATGCCGCCCATACCAGACATATCTGGCATTGCTGGAGCTGCTTCTGGGATGTCTGCTACAACTGCTTCTGTTGTTAAGAATAGAGCTGCTACAGATGCTGCGTTTTGTAGAGCTGAGCGAGTTACTTTCGCTGGGTCTACTACGCCCGCTTCAATCATGTTTACCCATTCGCCTGTTGCAGCGTTGAAGCCTACACCGATTTCTTCGCGTTTTAGGCGATCCACGATAATTGAGCCTTCAAGACCAGCGTTGTTTGCGATTTGACGGACTGGTTCTTCTAAAGCACGTAGAACAATTTTCACACCAGTTGCTACGTCGCCTTCTTCTGCATCTGCAACTTTTTCAACTGCTGCATATACGTTAAGAAGTGCCGTACCACCACCTGATACGATACCTTCTTCAACTGCTGCACGAGTTGAGTTCAGAGCATCTTCAATGCGTAGTTTGCGTTCTTTTAGTTCTGTTTCTGTTGCAGCACCAACTTTGATTACTGCTACACCACCTGCTAATTTTGCAAGGCGTTCTTGTAATTTTTCTTTATCGAATTCTGAAGTTGTTTCAGCAAGCTGAGCACGGATTTGACCAATACGGCCTTCGATTGCATCTGCACCGCCAACACCTTCTACGATTGTTGTATTGTCTTTTGTAACAACAACTTTCGCAGCGCGACCAAGTGATGTAATATCAGCTGATTTAAGGTCTAAGCCTAATTCTTCTGTAATTACTTGACCACCTGTTAAAATTGCGATATCTTCAAGCATTGCTTTACGACGATCACCAAATCCTGGCGCTTTAACCGCTACAGCATTGAATGTACCACGAAGCTTGTTCACTACAAGTGTTGCAAGAGCTTCACCTTCAACATCTTCAGCGATGATTAATAGCGGACGACCTTGTTGTACCACTTGTTCTAATAATGGTAATACTTCTTGAATGTTTGTAATTTTTTTATCAGTAATTAAAATGTATGGGTTATCTAATACCGCTTCCATTTTATCTGTATCTGTTACCATGTAGTGTGATGCATAACCACGGTCGAATTGCATACCTTCAACTACATCAAGCTCTGTTGTGAAGCCTTTAGATTCTTCAATTGTGATAACACCATCGTTACCCACACGTTCCATTGCTTCTGCAATTAATTGTCCTACTTCATCATCAGCAGCAGAGATTGCCGCAACTTGTGCGATTTCTTCTTTGTTGCTAACTGGACGAGAAATAGCGTGTAATTCTGTAAGGGCTGCTGCAACTGCTTTATCGATCCCTTTACGAATGCCTACAGGATTTGCACCAGCTGTAACGTTTTTCAAGCCTTCACGAATAATTGCTTGTGCTAATACTGTTGCAGTTGTTGTACCGTCACCAGCGATTTCATTTGTTTTAGAAGCAACTTCTGCTACTAATTTTGCCCCCATGTTTTCGAATGGGTTTTCTAACTCGATTTCTTTTGCAATTGTTACACCATCGTTTGTAATAAGTGGTGAACCGAATTTTTTTTCTAAAACTACGTTACGACCTTTAGGCCCTAATGTAATTTTTACTGCGTTTGCTAATTTATCTACACCTTGTAACATTAATGAACGAGCGTCTTCTGAGAATTTAATATCTTTTGCCATTTGAATTTACCCTCCTGAAATGGAATATTCGTTAAGCTTCATCAATATATTTATAAGAAATTTTCGCCATACAGTCATTGCCATCTATTTGTGACAATTACTAGGCATTTACTTTCAAAGGGATTATCACTAAAACGTGTATGGTTGATTTTCGTTCCGACTGGGCACACTTCACTCGCGTTGCTCGCACCGGGGTCTAAAATCTATATTGCCGATCCCCTAGGATTCGCCTAGCCTCCACTTCAATCAACTTATAAAATGTGATGAATCTTTAAAAGTTTTAATTTATTCAATAATTGCAAGAATATCGCTTTCGCGTAAAATTAGGTATTCATTACCTTCATATTTAACTTCTGTACCAGAGTATTTAGAGAAAATAATGCGGTCGTCAACTTTTACGTCAAGCTCTACACGTTGCCCGTTCTCTAAAATGCGACCCGTCCCAACTGCTACAACTTTACCTTCTTGCGGTTTTTCTTTTGCAGAGTCTGGCAGTACAATACCGAATGCAGATTTTTCTTCTACCTCGATTAGTTCGATTACAATACGATCTCCTAGTGGTCTTAACAAGTGAAACAACCTCCTATAATTAATTATATACTTGAAAGTTTATTAGCACTCTATCTAGTCGAGTGCTAATACAATTATTATGATAATCAATCACACTTTTTTTTGCAAGTCAGAACTTCGAAAAATTTTGTTTTCTTTCCATATTCCTCTACAATAGAAAGGTAGCATAATGAATGGAAAGGATTTTGACTGTGAACAATTCTCAAAAAATAAATAAACATAAAAAAACAGCTCTTTATGTTTTACTGATCTATATCCTCATGCAAATATCGGGGATCTTACTGGCAAAACCGTTTCACAAGCTTGTTATGAGTACAACTGGTTTACCTAGTGGGCAAGCTGCTCCCCTTACTCAAGGCTGGTATATTGCACTTAGCTTTGCCATTGCGTTAATTTTAAGCTTAATCCTTACATCCCGCGATAAAGCGTTTTGGGATATTTATAAAGGGAAGAAAGAGACTATACCACTGTCAATTATGTGGGGAATTATCGGTTTCTTCTTAGTTTTCTTCGGCCAAATGATTGGCGCAGCTATCGAAATGGCTATATTCGGTATCCAAGGTGGCTCACAAAATACAGCTGATATTGTAGCTATTGCAAAAGGTGCCCCTATTGCGATATTAGCGATTGTTGTTTTTGGACCAATATTAGAAGAGTTTGTCTTCCGTCGTGTTATTTTCGGATCGCTTGTCCAAACAACTAATTTCTGGATTGCCGGTATAGTAAGCGCCATTTTCTTTGCTCTTATTCATATGGACTTCTCACACATCTTGCTTTATACAATTTGCGGATTGATTTTTGCCTTCTTATACCACAAAACAAAACGCATTTGGACGTCCATTATCGCCCACGTCATGCTGAATGGTTTTGTGACGCTTATACAATTGTATGCTGAACCACTGCAAAAGTTTCTTGAACAACTAGAAAAAATGCAATAAAAATTAGTAAAATTTTTGCAAACCGCTGATTTCTAGTTGAACCTAGCTATTTATAACGACGAAAAAGCTCGATGCTGCTAATTGGCATCGAGCTTCTATTATTATTGATTTAATTCTTCGATTTGACGTCGTTGCTGTTCAAGTGCCTCTTCGACCTGACGTTTTTGCTCAGCTTCTTGCTCTTCCTTCATTCGCATTTCTTCTGATTTTAAGTATTTCTTATAGCCAACACGGGAAATCATAATACTAATTTCATAAAGAATGAATAACGGTACTGAAACCATTAAGTGTGAAGCTAATTCAGGTGGTGCGATTAAAGCAGCACATACAAATAAACCAAAGTATGAATACTTACGAATACGGATTAGTAGCTCAGGAGATAAAATCCCAATGCGTGAAAAGAACAAGACTACTATCGGTAATTGGAAAAGGAAACCAAAGGGTATTGTAAGCTTAAATAAAAACGAAAAATATTCATGTATGCCAATCGTTTGTTGAATCTCCAATTCGTTCGATAAATTCATCATAAACTTTATGACATAAGGGAATAGTAAAAAATATGAAAAGGACAACCCTGCTAAAAATAATAAAAATGAATACGGTATGTAGCTTAAGGTTGCTTTTCGTTCTACGTCCCTAAGTCCTGGGCTAATAAAAGCCCATAATTGGTACATCAATACCGGCGAAGATAGGATAAACGATATTAAAAAAATAACTTGGATATAAATTGCCAGTGGTGTTACTACATCAAATGCATGGAGTTCTATATTGTAATTCGCTCCAGTACTTTGAAGGTATTTAACAAGCGGCTTTGCAACAAAAAAGCCAGCAACCATAGCAAGAACAAAGAAAACGGCAACAATGAAAAGCCGTTTTCTTAATTCTTCTATATGTTCAATGACAGTTAGATCTTTTGGATTCATTCCTCAAACATCCTAACTTTACTTATCTAGTTCTTTCTTCTTCTTGTCATCATCATCTTCGTCGGCTAATCCTTTTGTAGCATTTTTGAATTCACGTAATGTTGAACCAAATGCTTTACCAAGCTCTGGTAACTTCTTAGGACCAAAAATTAGTAATGCGACAATTCCGATAATAATGAGGCTCATTGGACCTATTGGACCCATTACAGCCACCTCCTCTTTATATCCATCATTTTAACGCATATTTCGCCATTTTGCTAACTAATAATATGTGAAAGTTTTTCGTCATTCTCACATTTTATCTCATATTCGGTACAAATAACATTCACTGAAAGAAGTTAAATTATGTACAATTATCACTCTTCCTGATTACGAATTAAATAAATGAGTGCCTGCAATTCTACTGACAAATCGATTGTTAAAAGTTGCATTTTATCTGGTACAGTAATACGCTCTGGCGTAAAGTTTAAAATTCCTTTTGCATTCATCACTGCTAATCTATCAGCCATTTTCTGTGCAGAGCGTGGTGAAACTGTTAAAATTGCAAGCTCCGCTCCATATTCTGCATACTTTTCTTCCAATAAATCAGGATGAAAAACAGGAATATTGCTAATCATCTTCCCTTCCTTCGGGGCCTTTGAGTCAAATGCCACAACGATATGGGTATTATGATTTTTTTGGAAATTGTATTTTAATAAAGCACTACCTAAGTTCCCTACACCAATTAACGCTACTTTTGTGGCTTCATGTTGATCGAGCGTTTGACTAAAGAATTTTAAAAGATGCTGCACATCATAGCCATATCCCTTTTTCCCAAGAGCACCGAAATAAGAAAAATCACGGCGAATAGTTGCAGAATCAATTTTCATTGCTTCACTCAGTTCCTTCGACGAAATACGTTCCATGCCTTCTTGTGCAAAGTTTTGGATAAATCGATAGTAAAGAGGAAGTCTTTTCGTAGTGGCTTGTGGAATTTTTAATTCTTGTTTCAAACTTTTTCCTCCTTATAATGTATCAAATTCTCTTTATAAGGATCATCACCAAAACGTGTGGTTTATTTCCGTTCCGAGGGGCGCTTTGTTGCTGTCGCTTCGCTTTCGCACAGTCAAAACATTTGTTGCTGTCGCTTCGCTTTCGCACAGTCAAAACATTTGTTGCTGTCGCTTCGCTTTCACACAGAAAAAATTCACTGCGCTGCAAGGTCTCGGCCCAACACGATGTTGGTCACGGAGGCGTTATCACAGAATGAGATGCTTTTAGCCTTCGTTCCTCTATCGCTGACCCCCGAGGACGGGAATCAACTATTTATAGACGTTTTAACAAAAGTCATCAACAACTTTTGGTGATGAACCATTTATGATACATGCTTAATATTTCTAAGTTTATACTATTCACTGGAGGATTTCTCTTTAGTTAATGGCGCTTTTACGCCACTAACTAAAGAGAAATCGTTTCAATCTTACATGACAGCTTGGAATAAGTAAAGCATCGACATTGCAAGGCAATCGCACATCTATTACACTAAGGTAGAATTGAGGTGTCAAGAATGATTGTTTTACAGGTCAATCAACTATATAAATCCTTTATTGCAGATGAAATTTTAAGTGGCGTAAAATTAGAGGTTCAGCATCGTGACCGCGTTGCATTAGTAGGTCGTAACGGTGCTGGTAAGTCCACTTTACTTAAAATAATTGCTGGTCAAATGTCCTATGACTCTGGCGATATTATTATCCCTAAAGGTATACAAATCGGGTATTTAGAGCAGCATGCTGGATTAAACTCAACATTGTCGATTTGGGATGAAATGATGACAATTTTTGAACCGCTTATTACCCAGGAACAGGCAATCCGATCATTAGAACAACAAATGGCCGACCCTGCTGTTTATGAAAATCCTACTTTATATGCAAAAATAATGTCTGAATACGATCATTTGCAGCATAATTTTAAGGATGCAGGTGGCTATCAATATGAATCTGATACACGTTCTGTGCTTCATGGCATGCAGTTCTATCCTAATGATTACGAAAAGCCAATTAGCTCACTCTCAGGGGGACAACGGACCCGGCTAGCGCTTGCTAAACTTCTGTTAAGTAAACCTGATCTATTAATACTCGATGAGCCTACTAACCATTTAGATATTGATACCCTCTCTTGGTTGGAATCATATTTAAAAGGCTATGAAGGGGCTATCCTAATTGTTTCCCATGACCGCTACTTCTTAGACCAGGTTGTTTCTATTGTCTACGAAGTCTCTCGTCATCGCGTCACAAAATATAACGGCAATTATAGTGCCTATTTAGATGAAAAAGCGAAAAACTATGAGCGTGATTTGAAGCTTTATGAACGTCAGCAAGATGAAAAGGCCAAGCTTGAGGAATTTATTCAAAAAAACATTGCTCGTGCTTCTACTACTAAAATGGCACAAAGTCGTCGTAAAATGCTTGAACGAACAGAATGGATGGAATCCCCTGATGGTGATGAAAAATCAGCAAGCTTCGGTTTTACAATTGAGCGCCAAAGTGGAAACGATGTATTATCTATTGATGACTTAGCTATAGGTTATCGTGATAAGAAAATATCAAGCGGCATCACATTGCGTACTTTCCGAGAAGACCGTATTGCACTTGTTGGACCTAATGGTGTAGGTAAATCAACTTTATTAAAAACCATCGTCAAAGATTTACTACCACTCTCTGGAGAAATTCGCTATGGTACAAATGTTCAAATTGGTTATTACGATCAGGAGCAGGCCAAGCTATCGAGCAATAAAAGTGTGCTAAAAGAGCTATGGGATGAATGGCCTTTAATGAATGAAAAAGATATTCGCACGGTGCTAGGCCGTTTCTTATTCAGTGGAGATGATGTAGATAAAATTGTGTCATCTTTATCTGGTGGAGAAAAGGCTAGACTTGCATTAGCTAAGTTGATGATGCAAAAGGCAAATTTCTTAATTCTTGATGAGCCTACCAATCACTTAGACTTAGATAGTAAAGAGATACTAGAAAATGCACTGATCGATTATCCTGGAACGCTCTTATTTGTATCGCATGACCGGTATTTCATCAATCGAATCACTACTAAAGTAATTGAACTATCCGGCGATGGTTCCTTTGAGTACTTAGGTGACTATGATTATTATCTTGAAAAGAAACAAGAACTACTGGAAATAGCACAAATGAAGGCTGCCGCTCAACCGCAAGTACAAGCTGATGTATCCGAGAAGATCTCTACCTCTAAAATTGATAAAGAGGCTAAAAAACGGGAGCGCCAAATTAGACGCACGCTTGAGGAACTAGAAGGAAAAATGCAGCAAGTAAATCTTGAAATAGCTCGCTTAGAAGAAGCTCTTTGCGATCCTGAGATATTCACAGACCACGAAAAAATTACACAACTTCAAGAGGAATTATCAACTGCTAAGGAACAGTATGAGTTATTCGAAATGGAATGGCTCGAGCTAAGTGAAGAACTTGAAAATATTATTTTATAACATCCCTCTTGAGGTGGGATAAAACTTATAAAGCCATGTGCCTTGTCGCATGGCTTTTTACTTTACTCGCGTTGTTTTTTCATATATATTGGTCAAGTGCTATTTTTCGACAAAAAATGCCCACAACTTTATACACACTATAAATCTAGTAATACCAACATATCAACAGACTTTTCCACATTGTCCACAATTCAAAAATATTTTATTCACATTATTTTGTGCAAAATAGGCTACTATATATTGAATAATCACAAGTTATGCACAAGTTATCAACATTTTGTGCATAAGTACGGATGTTCGCTGTTTTATTTCGATCTTACCTGTGGATAATTTTCTGAAAAATTTGTCAACTGATCGGATTCAAATTTTCTTATAGACACTATTTTCTCAACAATTTTTTCACAAAAGCAAAAAGAGGTATTCTAGAATCAAATCTAAAACACCCCTTTTTCTATAATCAATTATGCCAGTCCGAAATCGGTTTTGTGCTTAGGCCTGCAAGCGAAAGCGTAGTGCTAACGCAGCTGCAGCGACATAATGCAGGTAGCTAGCCATTATCGCAAGGATGTGATGATTTTAGGCAAATTTTTATTAACTCCCTTCCGATTTCGTGACACCCAGAAAAAGTTATACCCAGGATTTTAACTCCATTCCAGGGCGACCGTTCATTGATAAATTGCCTCGAATACCGGCTTCAAACATAGGTGTTGCTGCAGCCCCTATCATAGCGGCATTATCTGTGCACAGCTTTAATGGCGGCACGAAAAATGGTATGTTTTCTTCAGCAAATACCATCTCAAGTGATGTACGCAAACCCTTATTTGCCGCTACACCACCCGCTGCGATAACCTGTTTCACGTTATATTCGCGAGCTGCCCGTAATGTTTTCGCCGTTAATACTTCAACTACGCTATCCTGAAACCCTTTGGCAACGGCAGTCGGACAAATTTCTTCACCGCGTTGGTCCATATTATGCTTATAATTAATAACCGCTGATTTCAAGCCGCTAAAACTAAAATCATAAGAATCTTCCTCTAACCACACTCTTGGGAAGGATACAGCCTCATCTCCCTCATGTGCTAACTTATCAATTCGCGGACCACCTGGATATGGTAAGTCTAAAACACGCGCAACCTTATCGTAAGCTTCACCAGCTGCATCATCTCTCGTCTCACCAATGACTTCAAAAGAGCCATGTTCCTTCATATAAACTAGCTCTGTATGGCCACCTGATACAACAAGTGCTAACAATGGGAAATTCATTGGCTGTACGAGTGCATTAGCATATATATGTCCAGCTATATGATGCACACCAACAATCGGTAAATTATTTGCAAACGCAAAGGCTTTCGCGGCATTAATCCCAATTAACAGTGCACCTACAAGACCAGGGCCCTCTGTAACTGCCACAGCATCTAAATCAGCTGGCTTCATATTTGCCTGTGCTAATGCTTCTTCTATAACTACTGTAATTTGCTCAACATGATGACGGGATGCAATTTCAGGTACAACCCCACCAAATCGTTTATGACTTTCTATTTGAGATGCAACTACATTTGAAACAATTTCAGAACCATTTCGAATAATCGCCGCTGCTGTTTCATCACAGCTCGATTCTATTGCTAATATCATTCGATCTTCCATCATAAATTCACCCACATGACAAGGGCATCCTCCCCGTTATCTGTATAATAGCCTTTACGTATACCGCCATCTTGGAAATCAAGCTTTCGATAAAGATTTTGCGCAACTGTATTTGTTACTCGTACCTCTAAACTCATGACTTCCATAGTATGCTCTCTAGCAATACGCATTACCTCTCGCATTAATCCTTCACCAATGCCGCGACCTCGAGCAGCCTCTATAACGGCAACGTTTGTAATTTGCGCTGCGTCTATAACCATCCACATTCCGCAAAAACCGATAATGTTATTATCTTCATCTATAGCTAGCACATAATGTGCATACTGATTTTCATGCACTTCATAATAAAAAGAATCTAACGTCCATGGCGTAGGAAATGTAGCAAGCTCAATTTCATACACTGCTGGAACATCTTCAGATACCATTTTACGATATGTTACATTATTACTCATGTGCCTTCTCCTTTTGTTCCTTCAGCCAATTCGCCTCCGCCTCGGCAATACGTTTGTATTGCGGGACAAAATGATGAACTCCATCCACACTTGGTAGCTCCAATTTCGTCGCTAATCGAACTGTTTCACTTGCCCGTGGTAAGTCATTACTAAATGGTGTGCGCTGTGCATAATCACCTAGCACCTCTACGATTTTATGCCAAAAAACATCTACATCGACTCCCACAAATAAAACCGGTGCCTCGAATGCTTGTAAACGCTCTAACAAGCCATCTATATGATCGTGATAATCTTCTATAATTGTTTCAAGCTCACAACCTTTATAAACGGCCGTATAGACATTGCCTCTTCGCGCATCAAAAATAGGACAAATAAGCCCATCATATAGTGCTGCATTTGCGGCCAATGACTTTAAGCTAGATATTCCAACTAAAGGCTTTTTCAATGTCCATGCTAATGTTTTAGCAAGCGTCACACCTATTCGTACACCGGTATAAGAACCAGGTCCTTCTGATACAGCAATCGCATCCAACTCGCTTGGCTTTATACCAGCATTGGCTAGCACTTCTTCAATAGCTGGCATAGCACCTGCTGAATGCGTTAATTTAATATTTTGTACAATCTCCGCGATTACTTTCCCATCTTTTATAACAGCAATAGAAAGTGGTGCATTCGCTGTTTCAATCCCTAACCAAATCATTTCATTAGCTCCTCACATAATGCCTCATATCGCTTCCCAAGTGGTGTTAATACAAATCGTCGTTGATTTTCTCCGATCCGGTAAATTTCTATTCCAAGACGCTCCTGTGGTAAATCCTGTTCAATCAAATGAGCCCACTCGATAACTGACACCGCATCACCATAAAATAGTTCGTCCCATCCAAGATCCTCATCGCTTTCTGCTAAACGATAAACATCTAAATGATTAAATGGTAATCGCCCCTCATATTGCTTAACAATCGTAAATGTCGGGCTATTGACTGTTCTCGTCACACCAAGTCCCTTCGCTAATGCTTTTGTAAATGTCGTCTTACCAGCGCCTAAATCACCCTCTAATGTAATTGTATCCTGGGCTTCTAGTAAGCTTGCTAGCTTCAACGCAAAATTCTCAGTATCATCAAGTGAATTCATTATTTTTTCATACATCATCTCTTTTTCCTCTCCTAGCTCCATTACTTCTAGTTTACCGAAACAAACGTAAATGTTCAAAACATCCAATGGATTTCAAAAAAACAATTACACCTTGGCGTAATTGTTGCAGCTTGTCGACAATAAATTGTAAATTTTGTATCAAATAAATAAAGTAGATTTTCACTCCAAGTTGACGCTCATCATGAGGTGAGTCCTAAAAATGTAAATTAGCATTCGTCATTAGCCTGAAACAATTATGCCTAGTTATAATTATCGCTGATGATACTAATTTAGGTACTAAATAAAAATAAAACACGCTTATAAAAAAACGTGCTTATTTTTTATGCTCCTTTACCTCACTAACCTTTTTTTCAACCAATTTATCATCTTTAAATCGTACTATATAGGTTTTTGTCATAAGTATTTCATCATTCCAGCGGTATTGATCACTTTTTATCATGTCCCCTGCTCCCCCTGCAATCTCTACTACTTCCATATATGACATGCCCTCTTTTAATTTTTCAAATTCGGCTTGATTCATATTTTTTTGCCAGTGGTACGCATTGGATTCCTCTATGTCTAAAATAGGATCTCCACAGCCTGCTAATATTACAATAGCCCCTATGAGTAAGCTTATATTCAGACGTTTTATGTAAAAATAATTTCGCATGCTAAACACCTCCAAATTCCATCACGACAGGAATATCGATAAAAAAATAGTCACCCTATAATAGCGGTCAGTTTATTGACACAACGACCTTCGCTAACGAGTCTTCGATAAAAGTTTTGGCGCTTCACGGAATCGGAAACGGATTCTTTGTACAAGCACAAAGCCAACTCTAAACGCAATTATGCCGAGGCATAGTTATTCTAAAAATCTATGGATACCCCAATAAATATTATTGAACCAATTTTATCGATATTCACTAATTTCCTTATATTAACAATAAAAAAAGTTCTTATGATTTAAAAGCATCATAAGAACTATATTATCGTTTATAATGGCGGTCCCGACCGGGATCGAACCGGCGATCTCCTGCGTGACAGGCAGGCATGTTAACCGCTACACCACGGGACCTCTTTAAGACATTTATTAATATATCATAGAAAAATAACATATGCAATACTTTTTTATATTTTTTCATTTTCATAGTCTTTGCTTGCTGACCGTAAGATATGGCAAAGATAAAAAGCAAATATTTGTAGTTGCTATCATCAGTTTTAGCTTCATTTCAATAATCATTACTTTAATAAAAAAACAGTCAGCACTCAGCTGACTGTCTTCATTGCCTAGCGACGTCCTACTCTCACAGGGGGAATCCCCCAACTACCATCGGCGCTAAAGAGCTTAACTTCCGTGTTCGGTATGGGAACGGGTGTGACCTCTTTGCCATCATCACTAGACTATTTTCGGCTTTC
>NZ_JAQZSD010000072.1:0-20713 GCF_028674935.1 Lysinibacillus sp. CNPSo 3705
GACGGATAAAACAGGCCAAGTGACGGTATGAATCCCCGGAGCGACGGTATGAAAATGAAACGACGGATTGATCTGCTGAAGCGACGGATTTAACTGGCCATGTGACGGGAAGAACCCACGGAGCGACGGATAAAACAGGCCGAGTGACGGTATGAATCCCCGGAGCGACGGTATGAAAATGAAACGACGGATTGATCTGCTGAAGCGACGGATTTAACAGGCCGAGTGACGGTATGAAAATGAAACGACGGATTGATCTGCCGAAGCGACGGATTTAACAAGCCATGTGACGGGAAGAACCACCGAAGCTACGTATGACTTTAGTTTTGTCAAATTGTCCAGCTTATGTTGGAATTCGCCGCTAAAAGTGTGAGTTGCTAACCAAAGGAAGAACGCCACTAAAACTTGAAAGAGCCAGAATCGCTGATAATGTATCAAATATCGCTGATAAAAGAGTCAGAATCGCTGATAAAGCATCAAACATCGCTGATAAGAGAGCCAGAATCGCTGATAAAGCATCAAGCATCGCTGATAAGAGAGTCAGAATCGCTGATAAGAGAGTCAGAATCGCTGATAAAGCATCAAACATCGCTGATAAGAGAGCCAAAATCGCTGATAAAGCATCAAACATCGCTGATAAAAGAGTCAGAATCGCTGATAAAGCATCAACTGTTCTTCAACGCTGACTTTAATTTTGTCAAATTGTCCAGCTTATGTTGGAATTCGCCGCTAAAAGTGTGAGTTGCGCTGCTAACCAAGCAAGGAACGCCGCTAAAACTTGAAAGAGCCAGAATCGCTGATAAAAGAGCAGAATGAAAGCGAAACGACGGATAAAACAGGCCATGTGACGGGAAGAATCACCGGAGCGACGGATAGAAATCGTCGAAATGACGGACAGGAGTCGAATATCTACATTTCTTTTTCTTAACAAACAAGAAAACCTCACAACTTCATAAAATTATGAGGCTTTTACATTAATAAAATATTAATAGAAGCGTCCCTACAAGAAAGCAATAATATGTAAAGTAGCTAAGCTTGCCACTTTTCATGATGCCCATAAACCAACGCATTGCAAAATAAGTCATAAATAATGTCACAATAAATGTCGCAGCATATGGAATTGCTAATGCACCTTTATTTGGCTCATCTAAAAAATCAGAAATCCCAAGGACAACTCCACCAAGACTTACAGGAATATAGAGCATGAAGGAAAATCGTAAAGCGGTTTCCTGTTTCATACCAACTGCAATGGCTGAAATAATGGTTGCTCCTGAACGGCTAATACCAGGTGTTAATGCTACAGCTTGACCAAGACCTACGATGATGGCGTCTTTCGCAGTCAAATCCGCATCCCTTTTCTTACCACGCATATTACGAATTAGCCATAGAGCAATACCTGTTACAAATAGCATAAGTGCTATCGTTGTCATACTAACATTATCCGCAATAACATCGCTTAACAAAACACCTAAAACGCCCGCTGGAATAGAACCAATTACTATGAAAATGGCGAAACGAAAATCAGCTTTATAACGGTTCTGTCGAGTTTTCAAATACAGGAAAAAATTTGTAATGAGTCGGACAATATCCTGTCGATAAATATAGACAATAGCCAGTAATGAAGCTGTGTTCGTTAAAATAGCAAAAGTAAAACCTTGCTCACCAAGACCAAGAATTTCACTTGCAATCATAACATGTCCGCTAGATGATACAGGAATTGGCTCTGTAAACCCTTGTACAAGACCGATAATAATATGTTTAATGATCAGTATTAAATCTATGTTTTCCATAAAAACCTCCCTATTCATATGTATGACCCAAACGTTATATTAGACGTTAAAAACAATACAAAAGTTCTTGAAATACTCAGAAAATAAACGATACAAAAAAACTACCTCAATAAAAATTGAGATAGCTTTTTATAAAGAGTCATTCAAAATTATAACTTAACTGTATGTGCAAGCTTATTTTCTGCTGCTTGAACTGTGTTGAATAGAAGCATAGTAATTGTCATTGGTCCTACACCGCCTGGTACTGGTGTAATGTGAGAAGCAATACCATCGATCTCACTAAAGTTTACGTCACCGCAAAGCTTGTTGTTTTCATCACGATTAATGCCAACATCTATAACAACTGCGCCTTCTTTAACATGTTCCTTCGTAATAAAGTTTGCACGTCCCACTGCTGCAATTAAAATATCTGCTTGTTTAGTGAATGAAGGTAGGTTTGGTGTTTTGGAATGCGTATATGTAACGGTTGCATCTTTTTGTAGAAGTAGTTGTCCCATTGGTTTCCCCACGATATGACTACGACCCACGATGACCGCGTGCTTTCCTGCTATTTCAATTCCTGAATATTCAAGAAGTTTCATTACGCCAAACGGTGTACAAGGCAAAAATGTTTCTTGGCCAAGCATCATTTTCCCAACACTTACTGGTGAGAAGCCATCCACGTCTTTTTCCACAGCAATTGTGGCAATAACAGTATCCTCATCAATATGTTTAGGGAGTGGTAATTGTACTAAAATTCCATGAATATCTTCACGATTATTTAATAATTCAATTTGCGCTAATAATGCATCCTGTGTAGTTTCTTCCGGCAGTTTGATTAACTCAGAAAACATACCAATGGCTTCACAAGATTTTTGCTTATTTCTCACATATGTAGCCGAGGCTTGGTTGTCTCCTACTAAAACAACCGCTAAGCCTGGTGTTAATCCTTGCTCTTTTAAACGCGTTACTCGCTCTGCTACTGAATTACGAATTTCTTGACCAATTTCTTTACCATTAATAATTGCACTTGACATAGACCTTAGTTACTCCTTCCAATTCAACACATTTTATTGTTCTGTAAATTTAGAAAGTACGCCATTAACAAATTTCGACGAGCCATCGTCGCCAAATGTTTTGCATAACTCGATTGCTTCATTAAGTACTACTCTTTTTGGTGTTTCTGGCATGTATAAAATTTCGTATACAGCTAGACGTAAAACCGTTCTTTCAATTTTTGGTAAACGGGCAAGTGACCACTTTTCAAGATGCTGCTCTAAAGTAGCATCGATTTCCTCTAAATGTTCAACTGTTCCAGTAACAATCTTTTCGTAGAAGACGTTTGTTGGTTGGCCTTTAATATGGCCCATTGCTTCTTCTACTGTTAGTTCAGTATTGTCTAGCTGAAACAAAACTTGCAACGCTTTTTCGCGTGCCTCATGTCGTTTCATGTAAAGCTCTCCTTCTTAAGTGGCATTAAGGTTTATAATAGCATAAATTCGTACGAGAAACACGAATTCAAACAAGTTTTCAATAATCTGATACCTTTTTCAAGCAAGTTTTTGCTTATTTTAACACCCTTCAATCAACTTTATGAAATTTAATGTTAAAAAATGAAAATCCATTATTATTGTTTAAATAACAAGAATGTTATAATCAAGGAAAATAATCTCATTTTCCGAGGTGTTCATTATGCATTATGAAGTTATTTGTACGAGCTGTAAAAGAACTTTCAAGCTATCTGAAGGTGAGGAACAATATAAGCAATACAAAGAACGTAAATCCCACTTATTTTATTGCGAGAATTGTAAACATAAAATTCGTTTTGATGCCATACGAAACTTCTTTAGGAATTATTAATGGAGAAAACCTGCTTCACTGCCCTTGGAGCATCAAAGGAGATTTATTGAGTCAACTTGTATAACTGCGATCTAATACTGCCACACTGAAACAAATCTTTTGACCCTATAGTTACTATAGGGTTTATTGTATTACATGGAAATATTCTAGTAGATTTAGATTCATTTATCGTGAAAAATTGAAGGAGAACAAAATGAACAAGAAACAAATTTTAACCTTAAGTATTTTATTATCGAATTTATTCATTGCCTTTTTAGGCATTGGTTTAGTTATACCGGTGCTACCAACAATCATGAATGAGCTAAAAATTTCAGGCTCTGTCGTTGGTTATATGGTAGCAGCATTTGCTATTACGCAACTTATTGTTTCACCGATTGCTGGTAAAATGGTGGATACTATTGGCCGAAAAATTATGATCGTTGCGGGTCTTTTTATATTCGGTTTTTCAGAGCTACTATTCGGGCTCGGACGCACAGTTGAAATACTCTTTATCTCGCGTATGCTAGGTGGTGTAAGTGCTGCCTTTATCATGCCGGCGGTAACTGCCTATATCGCTGATATTACAACATTGACACAACGTTCAAAGGCACTGGGCTTTATGAGTGCAGCGATTAGTACTGGCTTTATTATCGGACCTGGGATCGGTGGATTTTTGGCCGAATTCGGAACACGCATACCATTTTACGCTGCAGGTATACTTGGATTTTTAGCAGCTATCTTGTCAATACTATTACTAAAAGAGCCAACACGTGCTTTAGATGATGTAGAGTCTGCTCCATCAATTTTAGGCAGTGTGAAACGTATTTTCAGCCCACTATACCTTATTCCATTCATCCTTATTTTCGTACTGTCCTTTGGTTTAGCTGCATTTGAATCGTTATTTAGCCTATTTGTGGATCATAAATTCGCATTTACGCCTTCAGATATCGCGATTATTATTACGGGGAGTGGAGTAGTCGGGGCCCTTGCTCAGCTAGTGTTATTCGATTGGCTGACAAAGAAAATGGGCGAAATTAATCTTATCCGTTATTCACTCATCCTTTCTGCTGTTTTAACATTTGCTATGACCATTGTTAGCCACTATTTCGCAATTTTATTTGTCACATTCTTTATTTTCGTCGGCTTCGATTTAATCCGTCCTGCCGTTACCTCTTATTTATCGAAAATTGCTGGTAATGAACAAGGATTTGTCGGTGGCATGAACTCCATGTTTACAAGTCTTGGGAATATCTTTGGTCCTATTTTAGGGGGAATAATGTTCGATATAAATTTAAATTACCCATATTACTTTGCGACAATTGTTTTAACAATCGGCGTAATTCTTGCTTTGTTCTGGAGAAAGCCGAAGCATATTGAAATATAATAAAGTAGCGATACTAATCACTGCTAATCAATTTCCGTTAACAAACGTAAAAAGAAGGATTGCCCTATAGGCAACCCTTCTTTTTATTCTTGTACGGCTACTTCTTCTTTTTCAAAGTGAATACCTGTAATATGTACATTCACTTCTGCTGTTTCAAGTGCTGTCATATTATAAATCGCTTGGCGAATTTGCGTTTGTACTTCCTTCGCCACTTTCGGAATTGTATAGCCGTATTTTACAGAGCAAAATACATCAATGGCAATCTCACCAGTTTCAGTAACACCCGATTTAATGCCCTTATTGTGCACTTTTTTACCGAAGCGTTCTACTACGCCAGTAGCAATATTACCACGAGTTGCCGCGACTCCTTCTACCTCGTTTACTGCTATTCCAGCAACAACCTCGATTACTTCCGCTGCTACTTCGATTTTCCCAAGTTCTTCTTTTCCAGAAGGCGTTGGTTGTACGAAAGATTGTCCTACTTTCTCTGCCATACAAATATCATCCTTTCCCTTACACATCACAAACAAATGCTGTACTTACGCTTATTATACTATAAAAAGGAAGGTTTGGCTTCGTAAAGCCGATTTAATTTATTTTGGACAGGTAATATCGATAAATTCAATAAAGACTCGATAAATACGAAAAGTGAAAACAGTCGCTACCTCATAAATATATTTTTCATCCTCCCTCTTAGTAAATTAACCAAAATTAGAGTCCAATCCTCCCTACTAGCTATTTTGCACCAGGAAACCTGGCGTTAATTTTATCACATACGACTTTCAATAATCCATAATGATAATAAGCTATAATTCACTATATATGAATCAATTTCATAAATCATATTTTCCAAAAATATCATGAACAAAAAAGAACTAAATAGTTTCAATTAGGATAGAAAAAAATTCCTTTCATTTTTTTAGTTCCCACTCCCTCTAATCAATTAACAGAATTTTCTGTTAACTAGTTTACAATATTAAATAATTATGTTTAAATTCAAGATAATACTACTAAAAGGGAGTGAGAATTAAAAATGATAACAGAATACAAAGTTTTTATTGTACCTTTAGTTTTTGTCTTTGCTTTATTGTTACTTAACACCAATGTCAGGTCTACTTATGCAAAAAAGCTAGAAGATTTGAGTAACTTTAGTAAGTTAGACACAAGTACAAAAAACACTATCCAACAATACCCTTTAGAAGTTCAAAAGAAACTTGTAACACAAGCAACAGAAATGAACGATGTTTTTAATATTCTCGACAAAGTATTCGGAAGTTACGAAGCGTTCTCCGATAAAGGCACTATATATCTATCAAATAGTGGTGAAATAATTATTGGATTAACAGGCATTTCAGATGAAAAATTAAATACTCTTAAGGCTTCTCTTCAGGTTATAGATGAAGATAATTTAATTAAATTTGAATCAGTAAAATATAGTATTAATGAGTTAGAACAAATTCAAGACGAAGTAGCACTAGGTGTTCAAAGGTTAATTGAAGATAAATCTGTAATTACAGACCTTGATTTGATTGACAAAAAAATAACTGTTTCTGTAGAAGATTTAAAAACAGATGAAGAACAAAAAATTTTATCATACCTAAATCAAAATAATTATATAGATTTAATTCAATTAAAATCACATGATAAATCAATGAATCTTTATGGTGAACTAGCAAGAGCAAGAAATTGGACAAAATTAGGTGGAGGAATCCAAATACGTAATGCTTATGATCATCTGTGTACTACAGCGGGGATAGGAAAGAAAGGAACAAATTACTTTGTATTAACGGCTGCACATTGTCTCGATTCCAACAATACTTATGTCAAACAAGATACTGCTACTCTCGGTGTTGTTCATAGCAGAGGGCATTATTCCAATATAGACGTAGGGTTAATCCGTGTTACAACTGCAAGCACAATTACACGATATGCAACAAATTATTTTTATGAGCTTGCAGAAAATAAAGATGATTATGATAGACGAGTGACTGGAAGTAGCACACCTATTCAAGGTCAATTCGTTTGTAAATCAGGAATTACAACAGGTGTAACATGTGGAAATATATCTACATTAAAAACAACATATATTGATCCCAATGGTTTAGCACCAGGAACAAGAAATGTAGCTAAAATAACTCCTTTAAGCGGCGTTGACTATTCTCAACCTGGAGATAGCGGTGCAATTACTTATGACCCTTCTACCTATAGAGTAGTGGGGATTCATAGCGGTGGTGGTGGTTTAATAGGTCTTATGACAAGGATCAACGATGTTATAAGTCTATATTCAGATTCAACTAATACATTTTCTATCTATTCAAGTTCTACAGATGCTTTATTAGTAAGTAAATAATCATTTTTTTAATCTTATTCCCCCGAACAGACAACGTTTGATACCTATTCGGGGGTTTGAAATTAAGAAGGAACATACATTAAAGTGTATAATTTATGAAAAAAACTATATGAAAGGAAGGGGAGTTCGGTGAAAACTTCTAAAGCTTTAATTATGTTATTTATTTTTACCTTTTTTTTAGTTGGATGTTCCCCATATAGTAACGATATTGGCCCAAATATTAAAGGAGAAGTTGTACAAATAGAAGGTGACAGATTTTTAGTAGTTGATAAAGAAAGACCAGAAATACGAAAAGTATGGTTTACTACGGATGAAATTTATACTGTACGTGTTGGATTAACAGTATCTGTATGGGCTTCTGAAATTACCGCTGTTCCTAATGAAAAGGGATTTGGGGAAGGAATTGCCGAAAAAATCATTATTGAGTAAAATAACAACCGCCATAATAATGAAGGGAAAGATGAACAATAAAGATCCTCTTTCCCTTGATTATTATTATTTTTTATCTTTGATAACCCCTTGTTTTCTTGCGCCATTATCTACGTTAAGTTTATTTCCATAGTCCATTTTCCCTTTATTTTCTGCTTCTTGAATCGTACAAAACATTGCTTCTTCGTTAATCACATCATAAAGGTCAAATAAGCCGGTCAAAAACCGACTTATTAAACACCCCAATTGTTGAATACGTGAGAATATCCAGTCGCTTCTCACTTTATTGTGAATATGTAGTTACGGTCTCTTATCAACAAATAATAAAATTAGCGTTGCCAATGGACCTAACACAAGAGAAAGTAAAAACCAATTAAACCCCGTTCTATTCTTTCCTTGTGCAAGTGCAGCATTGATCAACGCTAATGTACCCCAGCCTACGACATATTGATTATCCATTATCTGCCCCGCTTTCATTGAACACTGCACCGTCAGTATAGATTTTTCATACTTTTGATTATAACATATCCAAATTATATACTTCATAAAAGGCTAAATTCGAGAGGTAACCGGGCACCGGTGTCTGTTAAAGCAAATCGATTGATTATTTTCCAAAACGCCGAGCTTGGTTTTCGTGCATATTTAACGATTCCATAAAAATCGCCACTCCCATCTTAAATAACGTCCATCATTAGCTCGATTTCGGACGCTGCGTAAATTACGTTGTTGACCGTTAAAGGTTCTCCCATGAATACATATAAAGCGCCTTGACCTTCGCTGTAATATACGTCTGTTTTACGCCCAGTCCGTTCGAGTAGTTTGCGTTGGATATTAACAATACTGACTGCAATATTCATTCCATTTAATCCCCCTTATAATTCCGTTTGTTTAAGCGTCGAAACACATAAGATGATAAATACGACTGGCGATGTAAAACCGGTTTTAACCACGTATAAAGACGAAATAAAGGCGAAATGCTTCCTCATTACTTATACCCGAGAAATACAGTTTTCAAATTTCCCTCGATGAATCCACGCTGTCTTACCATTAATTTAGGCGGTCATTTAAAGGCAAATCGATTCAAGGCTTACTTCTGAAAAATCTTCCGCATTCAACTATTTAGTCACAAGAAGGAATATTAAAATAAAACGTTGAATTAAGTTTAGAAAATTAATGAATTGGAAGGTCATCTAAAATGCAAGAAAAATTAAAAAGTTTTATAAACGATCCCTGGTGGTTGATTTCAACAAGTATGTCTGAATCCTTAACGAAAGAGTTAGAGAAAGAACTTTCACAAAAACACATTCTCTACGGAAAAGAAGCTGTAGCAATGGCTAGAAGAGAAGATAATGATGATGTTATTTTTTGGATTAAAAAGCTAAATAAATATGCTGTTGTTCATTTAACATATTCAAAAGAAACTTCAAATGATTTCCCTATGACATTACTATTTACATTAAGTGAGTTAGAAGAATACTGTAAGACTGTTTCAAAATTTTATTAAACAAACGAAAACCTTGGCTCCCCTAACTTTCAACGGCCATTGTTAGCACAACGATTAGTCGTATTCTTTAATCGTTTGTTTGTGTGCCCGTTAGGCGGGTTTGTTCTTCATACAAATTAACGTCAATCATAATTGTTGTAGCAGTTCATTTCGTTTTTATTTGGATCGATATTTTCTATATCGAAAATACCTGTACGCTGACTATTTTTACGCACAAAAAAGACCCCCTAACGATTCAGTTTCGTTAAAGGGTCTAAAAATCGGAAATTCCGTTTTGTTTTATTCCTAATTCTATTTAGCTGACAAAAATCGCACAACTATTGCGCAAGTTGGTAACCTTACTTGCTTGTCCCCAAAACATCGTTCTCTTCTAGGAACTTCGTATTGAATTGCGCTGATTTGAACACGTCATTGTTCATTAATGCTTGGTGGAATGGAATTGTTGTATTGATACCAGGACCAGATACTTCAAATTCGCTAAGCGCACGATTCATTTTCGCAATCGCTTCTTCACGTGTATTGGCATGAACAATTAGTTTTGCAACCATAGAGTCATAGTATGGAGGGATTGTATAGCCAGCATATACAGCAGAGTCAATACGTACACCGTAGCCACCTGGAGTTACGTAAGTATCTACAGTACCAGCTGATGGCATGAAGTTTTTATAAGCATTTTCTGCGTTAATACGGCATTCAATTGCCCAACCATTTAATTGAATATCATCTTGAGTGAAAGGAAGTTTTTCACCAGATGCAATTTTTAATTGTTGTTGTACAAGATCTACACCCGAAATCATTTCAGTTACTGGGTGCTCTACTTGGATACGAGTATTCATTTCCATGAAGTAGAATTTATCTTCTTGATAGTCATAAATAAACTCGATTGTTCCGGCACCTTCATAGTTACAAGCTTGTGCAGCTTTAACGGCAGCGGCACCCATTTCAGCACGACGCTCAGAAGATAGCGCTGGAGATGGAGCTTCCTCTACTAATTTCTGCATACGGCGTTGAACAGTACAGTCACGTTCACCTAAATGTACAACGTTACCATAGCCATCCGCTAATACTTGGATTTCACAGTGACGGAAGTACTCGATGAATTTTTCTAAATAGACGCCAGGGTTACCGAATGCAGCAGCAGCCTCTTTTTGCGTAATTTCAATGCCTTTTACAAGGTCTTCTTCTGTACGAGCTACACGGATACCTTTACCGCCACCACCAGCAGTTGCTTTGATGATCACAGGGTAACCAATTTTAGCAGCCCATTCTTTACCTGTTTCGATATCTGGAACAATACCAGTACCCGGAACAAGTGGAACACCTGCTGCTTCCATTGTTGTACGTGCAACGTCTTTAATACCCATAATTTTAATAGAATCAGATGAAGGTCCAATGAACTTAATGCCTGCGTTTTCACAAGCCTCAGCGAAGTCAGCGTTTTCAGATACAAAACCGTAACCTGGGTGGATACCGTCTGCCCCCGTTTTTTCTGCTACGCTTAGTAAAGCCGGGAAGCTAAGATATGAATCTTTTGATAGCTTTGGCCCGATACAATATGCTTCGTCTGCTAATTTCACATGTAATGCGTCAGCGTCTGCTTCTGAGTATACGGCAACAGATTGAATGCCTAACTCCTTACAAGCACGAATGATACGCACAGCGATTTCGCCGCGGTTTGCAATTAAAACTTTTTTCATGGTTGTGCACTCCTTACTCAGCTTTTACAAGGAATAATGGTTGACCGTATTCTACTAATTCACCGTCTTTAACAAGTACTTCAACGATTTCCCCTTGAACTTCTGCTTCAATTTCGTTGAATAGTTTCATAGCTTCTACGATACATACGATTGTTTCATTACCAACTTTGTCCCCCACTTTAACGTAAGCTGGTGAATCTGGATTTGGAGATTGATAAAACGTTCCAACCATCGGTGATACAATTTTATGTAACGATGGGTCGTTATTTGCTGGTGCTGCAGCTGGTGCTTCTTCAGCTTTTGCTGGAGTAGCTGGTGCTACAGGTGCTGCTACAGGTGCAGACTGTTGTACAACAGGTGCAACTACTTCTTTTTTAGGTGCTACAGTATCAGTAACAACAACACCATTCTTTTTTAATTTAACTTTTGCGCCATCCACTTCGTAAACGAACTCATCAATCGAAGAAGAATCTACCAATTTAATAATTTCGCGAATTTCTTGAATTTTGAACATTTCTAACTCTCCTTATGAAATAAAATCTACTACAAACACTATTTTATATTTTTTTCGAACAATTTGAAATACTTTCATGCAAATTAAGTAAATATGAACAAAATAAAAGGCTTTCCTTTAATAAACGAAAGCCTTTTCATTATACTGATATATAACAATAGTTTTAAATAAACGGAAAATTCCTATTTTTTTAATAGTTATTCGCACTGAATTTTACTTGGACATCATTTGCGCCTTCCATCTCTGTTCTTACCAAGTAAATAATTTCATTTGCTTGAGCTTTTGACAGCTCCTCCGCCATAACCGTTACCTGTACTTTCCCACCATCTGCTCGTACAAACGCATCAGAGTAACCTAAAGATTTAATAAGCATTTCTAACATCGCTTCAGAGGATTCTTGTTTAATTAGGTTATCCATGTCATTATACGCCTTACTCTTTTCTTCTGCTGTGTAATCTTTTGAACCGATCTTCTGCTCTAATTGCGAACGGAGCTGGCTTCTTTCATCACTAACTTGCATGCGCATTTCTTCAAATAAATGACTTGGAGAAGATACTTCCTTCGTCTCTCCCTCTTTCGTTGCTTCTTGATCAGTCACACCCGTTACCGCAGTTTGCTGTAATGCGTCATCTGTGAAAATAGTTAGTCCATTAAATTGTTTTGCTGGATCAACCAAATAATACACTGAGATAACCGCTACTAGACTTAATAATGTCATAAACCAAACTGTTCTTCTACGTACGCGCATTTACTTTTCCTCCTTATTTTCCATTGGAACGATAATAATTCGATGAATCGGCAATTGCATTACTTGACTAACAACAGCACGAATTTCATTTTTCACAAAGATATCTGATGCTCCTTCTGAAACAATTAGTATCCCTGTTACTTCTTTCGTACCTTGTTCAGTTCCTCGAAAATATTGACTGAATAGTTTATTGTCATCCTTCTCAGCTGTCATATCTCCGTAATAAAAATAGACTTTAACCTCCCCAACACCTTTCATAGCCTTCAGTGTCTGCTCAAGTTTTTCTTCATTGGTCATCGATGTTACTTGCCCATTCGTTGTACCCGTTTGATACATTGGTAAAATGATGAAAATTCCCACGGAGGCAGCAATAAGCATTAAGACTATAAATGACGTTGTTTTTTTTCGTTTCTTTTCCACATCACTTGTACATTGCCTCCTTTCATCTTCTCTTTTTCAAGTGTATGTACGCTTGTTTCCTCCTATGAATTGATAAATGGAATCTTTAATAGCAATTGCAAAAATACTAACGTAATAACAAGCTTTGTAAGTGAAATTATTTCTTTATCATCTGTTAGAAACACAAATATCTGACAGATAAAGAGCATCGCTAATAAAAGAATCAATCTATCTCCCCCCAGCCATAACTTGCACAAAAACGATGAGGAATAAACAAGAAAACATAAATGAAAAAGCAATTAGAAATGATACAGCACACAAGGTAAATAGAGACTTACTAATATGATCAAGTAGTTTACAAATATCATCAAAAGCTATTGGTTCTAAAATAGCAGCTAACATTTTCAATGAATACGCACTGACAACAAGCTGAACTGTTGGAATGAACGACACGGTAATAACCGCTATAAAAGCAGAAATACTAGTAATAGAAGAGGAAAATTGTGTCATATGCTGGAACATCGAAAAACTATCTACTATAAAGGAACCAACAACCGGAATATTTTCCTCTATTAATTTTTTCACAGGCTCTGCAACAGCTGCGTTGACACTAAATGCAGCCACCCCACTCGCCGACATTAAAATGATGTAACAAATTACAGATGCCGAGACGATGCTCATAATGGTAAAACGAATCAATTCGGCAATTCTCGTAAACGAAATTTCTTTAACAATGACACTGCAGACATCAAACACAATGGCAAAAAGCACTCCTGGAATAAGCCATTTACTACTAATAATCGTTAAGACTTGTACAAAGAAAAGTAAAAAAGGCTGCCAAGAAGCAATCGCTGTAATACTGCTAGATAAAAGAAAACTTGAAGTAAGAATGGGATAAAATGCAGTAAATATATGCGCAAGCCCCTGTGCTATTTCGTCTATTAAATTAAATGAACTCACAACAACTGGTCCGATAGTTGCCAGTACAATAAGAAAAAAAAGTATCCTTGTCCCTTTTTCAAATTCTGGTAAAATCATATTAACGATCAAAATAATAATGACATAGCCACACAAAATAAGCGTCATCTTCAGCAATAGAAAAAATGGATCAGTTAAAAACGAAACTATTTGCTCTAGCAATGTCTTCGCCCCTTAGTTTAGCCGTTGTAAAATGGCCGACACCTCCTGTAAAACAGCCAAAAATTCCTTAAACCAGTACAACAAAATAACAATCTTGACCCCATCATAGACAATATGCCCGAGTACTTTATAGCTTTGTTCCACAAGTAAAAAAGACACCCATTGCCCTACATAGAAAAGGCTAGCACTTACTACAATTGCTTTTGCATATGGCAAAAAAGCTAATGTCTCAAGCAATTGCTTGATGAATGGCAATAGGAGTGTAGAAAACAACATACCAAACAGCAAAAACGAAAACATTACACTAATCAGCGCATGGAGTGGCTTTATGACTTCTTTTATAAGCAATAATAAAAGCAGCATGACGACAGCAACAATGACAATTTCCATTTACACTACCCGGAAGAGGTTAGCCATTGAAAGAATGTAAGAATTTCATTGAAAAATAGACGTAAAAATCGCAGTAATTCCGCTGTCATATATAAGTAGGCAATGAAAAATAGGAAAAATGAAAATTCTTTTTTTCCTGTTTGATCAAAGAAGACATGAAGAAGCGCAACTACTAGTCCCACTCCAGCGACTCTTAATACGTCTTGTAATTCCATTTCATACGCCCCCTCGTGTACAGCAATATATGTTGATACCCTCAAAAAAAGACCTCCATACATACGTATAGAGATCTTAGATTTTTATGAAATTAATGATGCCTTAGCATCACTTCATCCGGAATCGGAAAGAAGTTACAGCAGCGTGGCAATAATGCTGTTCACAGTACCTGGTTGTTTCACTAAATAGCTCTTTTCACCCATCCACATCGATAAATATTCGGCTTTGCCCTGTTTTGCACTTTCTTTACGAATAGTAGTAGTTAAATCATTTTGCAATGGATAAGGTGCTACAACAGCATCTTTCATACGTTCCGTAAAAGCATTGGCTAAGCCTCTTGCTGGTTTACCAGAAAAAGCACGAGTAATGGTCGTCTGCTGCGCTTTCGATTCAAGCAAGGCTTTTTTATAAAGTGGTGAAATTTCACATTCATCCGCTACTAATAAGGCTGTACCAATTTGAACCGCTTGGGCACCTCTTGCTAGTGCTTTACTTACATCTTCCTTTGTGACAACGCCCCCAGCAGCAATAATCGGTATGGCAATTTGTCCTACTACTTGCTCCAGTAAATCATGCAAATCAATTAATTGCATTGGTTCAGTGAAGGAACCTCGGTGACCGCCAGCTTCACCACCCTGAAGGACAACTGCTTGCATCCCTGCTTGTTCTACACGCTTTGCTTCCTCTAATGTAGTAGCTGTACCAATAACATAAACATTGTTATCCTTTAAACGTTGAATAACTTCTGCTGAAGGAATGCCAAACGTAAAGGAACAAATGGCGACATTTTCATCAAGAACAGCTTGTACTTGTTCTGCAAATACTTCCTTGGACGTGACACTTTGTACAGGTGAAAGTCCAAGCTCATCATAAAACGGTTGTAAAGCCATTCGAGCTTTTTGAAGTACATCGACATCAATACGTGGCTCTTCCTGCACAAATAAATTAACAGCAAATGGCTTTTTCGTTAGCTTTTTAACTTCCTGAATAAAACTTTTCGTTTGCTCCCCATCTAAATAGCCTGCTCCTATCGAACCTAAAATCCCTTCCTCTGCACAGGCAGCAACAAATTTTGGCGTAGTTACACCGGCCATTGGAGCCTGTATTATTGGAGACGTGGTCTCAAACATTGTTTGTAACATTGCATTCACTCCTTACTATTATTGTAAACAACTTTTCCAAATATGACCACATATCAAATAATAAAAACTCTTTTTATACAAAGAGGTTGCTATTTTTCTGGATCATCACCAAAACGTGTGGTTGATTTCCGTTGTGACTGACTTCCTCTATTTCAAGGGATGTTTGGGACACCCGCTGAAAGAAGTTAAAAAAACCTACCCTTTTGTTAAAAAGAGTAGGCTGAATGCTTTTTATTTATTAAGCACGAGAAACGTAAGAAGCTTCTTCTGTATTGATGATTAACTTATCACCTTGGTTTACGAAGAATGGCACTTGTACAATAAGACCAGTTTCAAGAGTTGCTGGTTTTGTACCACCAGAAGCTGTATCACCTTTGATACCAGGCTCTGTTTCTGTTACTTCTAGCTCAACAGTGTTTGGTAATTCAACACCTAGCATTTCACTTTGGTATGATTGAATGTGAACTTCCATGTTTTCTTTTAGGAATTTTAATTCATATTCAATTGCAGCTGAAGAAAGTTCAGTTTGCTCATATGATTCTAAGTCCATGAAAACATGATCGTCACCTTGTGCATAAAGGTATTGCATTTTACGGTTATCGATTTGTGCTTTTTCAACTTTCTCACCAGCACGGAAAGTTTTTTCATTTACTGAACCGTTACGTAAGTTACGTAATTTAGAGCGTACGAACGCAGCACCTTTACCTGGTTTAACGTGTTGGAAATCTAACACGCGATATAATTGGCCATCTACAATAATTGTTAGACCTGTACGGAAATCGTTTACTGAAATCATTTGTGTTCCTCCATAGTTTATAAAATAATAAGTTCTTTTGACGAATGAGTAAGCAGTTCATTACCTGTCTCTGTGATTAAAATATCGTCCTCGATACGTACACCACCGATTCCCGGTAAATAAACTCCTGGTTCAATCGTTACGGCCATACCTGGCTCTAGCACCGCTTCTGAACGTATTGATAAGCCAGGGCCTTCATGTACTTCAAGACCAATCCCGTGTCCTAATGAATGACCAAATGCCGCGCCATATCCTTTTTCTGTTAAGTAGTTACGCGCAATCGCATCCGCTTGAATCCCTGTGAAACCAGGGCCAACCTTTTCAAGTGCTAAAAGCTGGGAAGCAAGTACTGCGTTGTACATATCCACTAATTTTTCAGCTGGCTCGCCTACTGCCACAGTACGTGTAATATCCGAGATATAGCCATTGTACAATGCTCCATAGTCTAATGTGACAAAGTCGCCTTTTTCAATCACTTTATTCGTTGCAACGCCATGTGGTAAAGCTGAGCGAAGACCAGACGCAACAATTATATCAAACGAGGATTGAGTTGCTCCTTGTTTACGCATGAAAAATTCTAATTCATTCGAAACCTCAAGCTCTGTTTTACCAGGCTTGATGAAGTTTAAGATATGTGTAAATGCGTGATCAGCAATTTCACACGCAACCTTAATAATATTAATCTCTTGTTGCGTCTTAATCAAGCGAATTTTTTCAATTAGCCCAGAAATCGGCACTAAATCAGCTTGAATTTTATTTTTATACAGCTCATATGTGCCATAGCTAACAGTATCTTTCTCAAAGCCCAATAATTTGATACCCATATTTTTTACTTGTGTTGCAATTTCTTCAATAATCGTCGCCTCATGCTTTACAATTCGAAAGTCCTGTACTTGCGCAGCTGCTTGCTCTGTATAACGAAAATCCGTGATAAACACAGCATCATTTTGAGACACAATCGCTACGCCCGCTGTTCCTGTAAAACCAGTCATATAACGACGATTGTACTCGTTTGTAATTAAAATGCCGTCAATATTTTGTTCTTGAAGTGCCTTACGAAGCTTTTGTAATTTCATCATAATCAATTCTCCCTCTCAATAAATGTGCGTAATGCCAGTTCATAGCCTTTCGTACCTAGTCCACTGATTTGACCAAGGCATGCCGGAGCGAGATAAGAATGATGACGGAAAGCCTCACGTTTATGGATATTTGAAATATGTACTTCTATAACCGGCACAGAAATACCTGCAATTGCATCATGTAACGCGACGCTTGTATGGGTATATGCACCGGGATTAAAGATTATACCATCATATTTTTCGTCCTCTGCTTCATGTACCCAATCAACAAGTACCCCTTCATGATTAGATTGACGAAACTCGACAGTGGCACCTAAAGACGCCGCAAGATTCTGAACATTTTTTTTCACATCTTCCAATGTTTCGTAACCATAAATATGTGGCTCTCGTTTACCTAGTCGATTTAAATTAGGTCCATTCAAACATAATAACTTCACGCATACTCGCCTCTTTCTATGTACTTGCCATTATTTTATCATACAAGGCGCATACAGCAACTAATTTCCTTTTTGTGCTGTGTGCTCCTTTTGATGAAAATTCGCAGTTTCCAGCAAGAAACGTAAAAGACAAATAACAATGACCATGAAAGGGATCGAGAGTTTTTTAAAGGAAGAAGATTGTAAAGGCAAATCCAGAACAATCCATTCTAATGTCATGGACAAAAAAAGGCCAAGTAAAAAAGAAGATAGCACAGCTGGGATAATATAGACATATCGCAATGTAATAAATAATAAAAATCCAATTAAAAATAAGATGAGGATGAGAAAGCTCCATTGAAATAGTTTTGAGCTACCTTCAAACATATTCCACTTTTTATAAAAACCTATTGGATTCCATTTAATAAGATGAAAGTATTGAAGTCCCTTTAAACACAATGCTAAAACGAGTGCGTTGACGAGCGATGTTATACTAGCTACTTTCAAGTAAAATCCTCCTAACTTGTACCACGAGTATATGTTCAAGCGTTAATCATTTCCTAAACTGTACGATTAGTGTAACCATATAAAAATTTTACTATGCGTAACTCTAGAGGTTTTTCACTAAATTTAGTACAATGGTACAGTTGAAATATATAAAGAGAGTGGTGTTAGCCTTGAGCAATTCACCTGTATACGGGGGACAAGCACAATTAGAAGGTGTAATGTTCGGAGGAAAGGAACATACGATTACCGCTATTCGCCGTAACGATGATTCCATTGATTATTATCATTTTAAAAAAGTTCAAAACCCTATTTTACAAAAGCTTAAAAAAATTCCATTAGTACGGGGCGTTGTCGCACTGATTGAATCAGCTGGTTTAGGCTCTCGCCATATGCAATTTTCAGGAGACCGTTACGACGTTACACCTGGCGAAGAAGCAGAGCATAAAGAGGAAGGCTCGAGACTTCAAATGATTTTAGGAGTTGCAGTTGTAGGTATCCTTTCCTTTTTATTCGGTAAATTTGCCTTTACATTAATTCCTGTATTTATTGCAGATTTTTTCTCTAAATGGATAGAGGGCAAAACTGGTCAAATTTTACTTGAAAGCGGCATTAAGCTATTTTTACTACTTACCTATTTATATTTTATATCTTTAACTCCGCTAATTAAACGAGTATTCCAATATCACGGTGCAGAACATAAGGTTATAAATTGCTATGAAGCTGGTATGGACATAACAGTGGAAAATGTGCAAGCACAATCACGCTTACACTATCGTTGCGGTAGTAGTTTTATGCTGTTCACTGTGTTTGTAGGTATGTTTTTATATTTCTTCGTACCAACTGATCCACTTTGGTTACGCATTTTGGACCGTATTCTCTTAATTCCCGTTGTTCTTGGTATATCATTTGAAGTACTTCAAGCGACAAATGCATGCCGGAATATTCCTGTGTTACGCTTCCTTGGCTATCCAGGCTTATGGCTACAATTACTGACAACACGTGAGCCTAAGGATGAACAAGTAGAAGTAGCTATCGCTTCCTTCAATATGCTGCTTCAAGTTGAGCAGCAACCAGAAATCGCCGCTACTTTGAATCATGATTAATTAATCAATTATGCCTCGGCATAATTCTGTAACATCTGTCGGAGGCTTTAGGCCAGCTAATATTGGTCACTTAGCCATAGAATTCCACTAGTTAAGTGGATAAATGATCACCCACTAAAAGTTAAAGGGGCAAGTCCATATTGTTGGACTTGCCCCTTTTTATCGTTTTTATAATGACTGTACAGCAATTATTTGCTGCTTTGCTTTCTCGTACTCTACTTCCAAAGTTTTAAGTATTTCACGAACGGACTCGCGTTTGACAATGTTAGTGATGCCATGTCCGGCAGACCAAATATCTCGCCATGCCTTGACATTTACTAGATGTGTTAAATCAATGTCCTCTCTCGGCTTCAATGTTGCAGGATCAATGCCTTCCTTTAATAAGGATGGAATTAACACATTTACATGGACACCGCTAAAGGCGTCGGTATATAAAATATCAGAGGTATCACTGTCAATCACCATATTTTTATACTCCTCAGGCGCATTTCCTTCATCACAAGCTAAAAAACGAGTACCCATATAGGCAAAGTCTGCTCCCATTATTTGAGCGGCTAGTACGTCTGCACCGCTAGAGATGGAGCCTGATAAAATGATCGTTCCCGTAAAGAATTTCTTAACCGCAGATACAAAGCCAAATGGGTTCAGTTGCCCGCCATGCCCACCAGCTCCTGCACAAACAAGAATTAGTCCGTCTACACCTGTTGCCGCAGATTTTTCGGCATGTTTAACGTTCGCAACATCTGCATAGACCTTCCCTCCATAGCCGTGAACAATATCTATAACTCTCTTTGGATTACCTAATGAAGTAATAACAATTGGTGGCTGAAATTGTTCAATTAACTGTAAATCTTCCTCAAAACGTGGATTCGCTACAGGGTGACATATAAAGTTGACTGCCCATTGCTCAGTAGGTAGCGCCTTTTTTATTTCTTCTAGCCACTCAGCACATGCTGAAGCGGGTCTTGCATTTAATAATGGAAATGAACCGATAGCCCCTGCTCTACTAGCTTCAATAACCATCTTAGGGTTAGAAACTAAAAACATCGGAGCTACTATAATTGGTAAACTAGACATACACTCTCCCCCTTATACTTAAATATTTCGAGAGAGTTCCTGAAAATCCTACTAAAAAATTCAAATTTTTTGTTTGCCCCCACATCTTAGGGCATCCCCCTCATTAAAAAATATGGTTTTAGTTTTAGTTTGGTCGCTTATTTTAGAACCCTTGATATTTTAAGGGATTAAAATTATGAAATTAACTCAATTAATTATTTTGACCATATTGTTC
>NZ_JAQZSD010000073.1:0-20669 GCF_028674935.1 Lysinibacillus sp. CNPSo 3705
GAAACTTTGCGTTATTGATCTTAGTTGAACCGCCGTATACGGAACCGTACGTACGGTGGTGTGAGAGGTCGGGAGTTAATCACTCCCTCCTACTCGATTCTTTAGTTAGAAACTTTTACTCTGTAGGTTCGTTTAACATTATTGATTTTGCAAAAAGATATGAGTTGTATAAAAAATGTATAAATATATGTATGCAGAAGCAAAGGTTGCTGGTTTATTTACAATCGATAGTCATAGGGAAATAATCGATAAGTATAGTAAAGAAGGCTGGAGATTGCTACTATTCCTAAAAGTAGTGGATCGTATAGTTAGATTAAAGCAATTGATTTGGTTTATCTATGATGAGGATTTTAATTGATTATAGAATACAAAGAATCGTGATTTAAGTAAGTTTCATAAAGTTTCATAATATTTTTCTGCTTTAATTCATAAAGTCGATTATCTCTAACATAGAGGAAATCGGCTTTTTCTCTATGAAACTTTGCTGTGCTTACGAAATCCGCGTTTTGCTGGTACCTAATCAAACTTAAGCGTCTTTAGTTTAATTAGGTATAAGAAATATCAATTTAATAACAGAGTTGATTCTACACAAAAATTTGGCTATTTATTAATTATTCCATAATATACTAAATCCTCGTATTTACGGTCTTTAATAATATGATCCTTTAAAATTCCTTCTTGTTTCATGCCAATCTTCTCCATTACTTTTCCTGAAGCGGGGTTTGTAGAAAAATATCGGGCAAATACTTTATGCAGTTTCTTTTCTTCAAAAGCAAATTGAACAATCGACTGCGCTGCTTCCGTAGCATAGCCTTTTCCCCAATACTCCTCACCAATCCAATAGGCGATTTCTCCTTGATTAAAATGTTTGTTGTTTGATAAGGCAATAGCTCCATATAATTCGCCGGTTTCCTTATCTGTAACAGCAAACTCGTACGAAATATCTTGTGTAAAATTATCGTAATGACGTTCCATCCATGTTAATGCATCATTTAAACAATATGGATGAGGTAGATACATAGTGCTTTTATATATATTATAGTTATTGCATAGCTTTGTAACCTTTTTTGCATCGGATGTTTGAAATAATCTAAGAACGAGTCTTTCTGTAGAAATCATTAACTTTTCACGGACATACCCCATTTAATCACTCCATTTATCATTATATTGTAAAATGACACTCACCCTAGCGTAGGGTGGTTTCCGTCACGACTGTGCGCTTTCTTTGGGGAGCCACTGCGCTCCAATCAACTCATTTCATAGTATAAACACCCCAAATTTTAGGAATAGAGATGAGTCAATTGTATAATAAGCGGAAATTTCTAACAATAAGGTTGGGGATTTCTCCTAAATAAAAAGACAGAATCACTTGGGAGCGATTCTGTCTCGATTCATTTAGTTAAGTTTTTTAATAAAAACAACCTTTAAGTAATTGAATTCTGGATATTCACGTGGGGCACGGAAATCCTTTGGTAAGCTGTATTCTTCAACAATTTTATAGGCTGTTTTAGTTTCTTTAAATGCTTGGTCAATGAAGCTTTTGAACTTTTTCATCCCAAAGCTTGCATTGTTCGTTGAAGCAACAATGATACCGTTTTTCTCTGTAATGGCGATTGTATCTACGAGTAATTTAGGATAGTCTTTCGCAGTTGAGAACGTTCTTTCTTTTGTACGTGCAAAGCTTGGAGGATCTAAAACGACAAGGTCAAATTTTAAATTGTGACGCTGTGCGTATTTAAAATAGTTAAAGACATCCATTACTTTAATATCCTGTGATTCGTAGTCGATGTTATTGACACTAAATTGCTCAATTGTTTTGGCTAAACTACGCTTTGCAACATCTACACTTGTTGTTTTTACAGCTCCTCCAAGTGCCGCTGCGACAGAAAATGCTCCTGTATAGGAGAACGTATTTAGCATATTTTTACCGTCTGCATAACGATCTCGAATAGCAAGTCTTACTTCTCGTTGATCGAGGAAAATACCTGTCATGGCTCCATCGTTTAAATTGACAGCGTATTTCATACTATTTTCCGTTACAATAATCGGAAATTCGCCAGGTGTTCCCATGACAAAATCATCTTGTTCCATATACTGTCCTTTAGTATCGAAACGTTTTTTTTCATAAATGGCTTTGTAATCTACTGTCTCTGCTAGTGCTTCATATACCATTTCTTTAAATGAATAAATGCCTGCGCTATACCAGCTCACCATATAGTAAGTGTCGAAAAAGTCAATTGTTAAACCGCCGATGCCATCACCTTCACCATTAAAGATTCGAAAGGCTGTTGTGTGAGGATCGTTGAAAAAAGCTTCGCGATTTTGAATGGCCTTTTTAAATTTTTTCATAAAAAAGGCTTTGTCTATTTTTTCGTTCGCATCATTTGTTAATACCCAACCAATACCTTTGTTTTGTAAGCCATAGTATCCTGTGCCAATAAAACGGTTATGATTATCTGTTAGTCTTAAAAGTGCACCTTCTTCTTTAGGAAGGTGGCGTGCATCAACTGCATCTTTTGAAATGAGCGGATAGCCTTTTTTTAATTGATTAGAAAAGGGATTGTTAATTTGTAAAGCAATAGTTTGTGTCATGTTGTCATCCTTTAAAAAACATTTTGCTCTATTATCGCACTATTTTATGGTGATAGACAAACTTATTTCACGAAATTAGCAATTTTTTCAGCAGTTTCAATAGTAGCTTGTTCGAAAAAATCCATTTTACTAAAGTAGCTATGGATTAAACCGGGCATGTTAACATGTTCAACAGTCACTCCGGCTTCTGTAAGTTTTCGTGCGTATGCAAGACCTTCATCGTATAGAACATCCGCCTCTGCAGCTATAATGATCGTTTTCGGTAAAACACTTAAATCCTCAATCTGAAGTGGGGATACATGTGGATCCAAATAGTTTTCTTTTTCTGTATAATGACCTAAAAACCACTGCATTCCTTGTTTGTCTAAGCCAAAGTGTTCGCCGTAAGCATTGTAAGAAGCCGTTGTAAAATCTACATTAACTACAGGATAAATAAGTGCCTGCGCTTTAATCGCTGGTCCATTTAATGTTGCTGCTAAGTAGGCGACCACTGTTGCTAAGTTTCCGCCAGCGCTATCGCCAGCGACTGTAAGATTTGCTCTATCTCCACCGAAATTTTCGATGTTTTCGTAAATCCATATGAAACTGTCATAGGCATCGTAGAGCGGTGTAGGGAATGGGTGTTCCGGTGCTAGGCGATAATCAACCGATACAACGATTGCTTGGGCTTTTGTCGCTAATAGCTGACAGCCTGCATCCGTAGAGTCACAATTTCCAAATACCCAACCACCTCCATGATAATAAACAATGACAGGGAGCTTTTCGTCTAAAACAGGTCTATAAATGCGCACATTAATTTGTGCTCCATCCCGCACCGTTATTTTTCTATTCTCGATGCTCGCGAGCTGTGGGCTATCCGGTGACGTCCATTTTGGCACTATTCGAATGGCTCTCGCTTCTTGTGGTGTTAAATCATAGTACTGTATCGAAGAATCACTTGCTTTTATATAACGGACCGCTTCATCTCTTAATTTTGTCATCTTCATCAATCCTTTTTATTTACTTTTGTACATCTATTATAAACTATTCATATAAAATTACTAGGATTTAATAGCGGAAAAGAAAATTTATTTACTTTCTAAGCTGATTGTAAAGTAAAATTATGTTTATAATATAATGGACGAAAGTATTTGGAGGGACACTATGATTTCTTTAATTGTGGCACATGATAATAATTATGTGATTGGCTATGAAAATGGCATGCCATGGCATTTGCCAGGGGATTTAAAATATTTTAAGGAGAAAACGATGGGGAAGCCAATGATTATGGGGCGAAAAACATTCGAATCCATCGGTAGACCGCTTCCTGGTCGACGTAATATCGTAATAACGCGTGATGAAAACTATCAAGCGGACGGGATTGAAGTGGTGACAAGCTTAGAGGGTGCCCTCGACCTTGCTGGGGATGTCCCAGAAATTATGATTATTGGTGGCGAGCAAATTTTCCGCTTATCTATGGATATCGCAGATCGTTTGTACATTACAAAAATCAATCATTCGTTTAATGGGGATACATATTTCCCGAATTATGAGCAGGATTTTGTACAAGTTTCCTCAATGGAGCCAGAAACAGCACCAGAAGGTTACACATTCCAATATCAAATTTTTGAGCGTAAAAACTAAAGAAAATAGGTACTACGAAGCACGGTTATATGACCGTGCTTTTTACGTGACTAAATAAAGGTTTTTGGAAATATTTGTAGAATAAATAAAGATTAGACTCATCCGCATAGCATGGGGTTGATTTACGTTCCGACTGGCGCTTTAAATTCGATAAACCTATTGTGACAAGAAAAACAGTCGAAGCGACAGAAGACTAATCAATCGAAGGAAAGAACTTGTCGAAGCGACAGAAAGACCTAGCGAAACAAACGATGAGCAGCTTCGCATATGTATCAGATCGCAGGTAAAAAGATATTTAAGACATAAAAAATTATTGAGAGGTGTCCAGTCAATGTGGGAACAATACATTATTGAAACAAGCAGAGGGCGATTTGAATACTTTGTACGTGGAGAAGGGGAACCATTAGCTATTACTCATTTTTATATGGGTTTTGATGAACGAGGAAATTTATTTGCGGATCCTTTCACTGAACATTACAAAGTGTACTTAATCAATGTAAGAGGTGCTGGAAATTCAGCACATGTAGAAGATGATGCACAATTAAGCTTCCAAGAAATTGTGAAAGATTTAGAAGCGATTCGAGAAGCGTTAAAACTTGAAAAATGGGCTTTTGCGGGTCATTCAACGGGTGGAATGCTGGCACTTCAATATGCTGTGGATTCACCAGCATCTTTAACAAAAATAGTTGCTGGTTCAACAGCAGCAAGTAAAGAGTATGGAAATCACCCAAATAGTATTTATTGCGCTGAAAATAAACATTTCACTCGCATAGTTGAAATAATGGATTTATTAAATAATCCGGATACAGTTCGAGAAGAGCGTCAGAAGTTAAGCTCTGAATGGGCTTTAATGTCTTATCATTCCGAGGAAAAGTTAAAATTAGCAACGATCCGACCAAATAGTGGACGGACAGTCGGGAAGAACCTTGATTATTTTAGAAAAGTACAAGTAAAAAGCTTTGACATTCGACAACAATTGAAATCAATACATATTCCTACCTACATATTTGCAGGTAGATATGATGCACAATGTCCGGTTGAATTCGGAATTGAAATTGCCGATTTAACACCAAATGCACAATTGACGATTTTTGAACAGTCTAATCATAATCCGTTTATTGAGGAAGAAGAAGCTTTTAAAAAGTTTCTACAATTGACCTTATAATTGGGGCCTTTAATTATTTCTGATATTAGATTTAAAAAAGGGGAGTATCTGTGAAAAAAATAACCTTATCAAATGGAGACACGGTAGAAGTGGAATGTTTGAGCTGTGCAATAACGAGCGGACTTATCGAACCAGATGGAGGAGTTATCATTGAGACTGACTATTTTCATGCCCATCAAGATGTTGCCTATCCGATAAAGGGATTAATCATCTTGGCTTCTAAGCGTCATATTACATGTTTTGATGAGCTAGACGATGAGGAAAAAATGGATTATATAAACCTTGTATCAAAAATTAGAAAGGCTCAAAGGGATGTTCTAGGGATAGAATTTGTTTATTATTTTTACAATGAAGATACGACACATCATTTTCATACTTGGATGGTCCCTCGCTATGAATGGATGTATGAATTTGGACGTTCCGTAGAATCGGTTAGACCCGTTTTACTTCATGCGAGGAATAAAATGAATAATGAAGAAAATAAACAGGAAGTGCTGCGTGCAATAAAGGACTTAACGAGGCAATTAAGGACCCTATAAACAAAAAAATCGCTCCTTTGTAGAAGAGAGCGATTTTTATTGTCATTATTTATAAGTAAAAATAAACACAAGCATACATCGAACCACAGCCAGCTAACACAAATAGATGCCATATCGTATGGTTGTATGGAAGTGAACGCCAAGCGTAAAAAATAGCACCAATCGTATAGAAAAGCCCACCGGCTAACAGTAAAACAAAACCATTAAAACCTAAGAAAAGATAGACAGGCTTTATAGCAAAAATAATGAGCCAGCCCATAGCGATGTAAAAAATTAAAGAAAGCTTGTCAAATCGATTAATAAAAAAGCATTTAAAAATAACGCCTAATATGGCAAGTGACCAAATAATACATAATAAAGTAATACCTAGCGTGCCGCCAATCGTAATTAACAGGAAAGGTGTATATGTTCCTGCAATTAAAATATAAATAGAAGAATGGTCAAGAATGGCGAAAAAGTGTTTGTATTTTTCTGGCATGCTATGTAGCAGTGTGGACATTAAAAATAAAACGATCACAGAGACACCAAAAATAGTGAACGTTGTAATTTGGAGTGCACTACCGGTTTGTACAGCTGCTAAAATAAGAACAACTAGTGCTGGAATACTTGCGATAAATCCAATGCCATGTGTAATGGCATTCCACAATTCTTCCTTCCATGTTTTATAGTCAAAAGAATCAATCATCTCGAACACTCCTTTCGTGTATACATTTACTATACCCCAATAATTTTCATCCTGGTATTTACATTTGTCATGTTTTCGACATAAAAAGTGTCATATAAATGCCTCTATGCTAGAGGGTCTTTGTTAGACAAGGATTGAACAAAGCGCTATAGTATCCAAGGTAGCGGTTTCAAAATGGACTGAAATGAACGAAACCTAATGACAAATGTCATGTTTACATAATGATTCATTAGTCTATATAATAAATTTTAATGAAGTAAAAGGATGTGTCGAAGTGGGACGAATTCATATAGTAACGGACTCAACTTGTGATTTAACAAAAGAAGAAGTAGCACAACACGGTATACATATTGTGCCTTTAACGATTCAAATTGATGATAAAACTTATATAGATGGTATTGATTTAGAGCCACAACCTTTTTTAAGTTTAATGAAGAATGCTAAAAATTTACCGAAAAGCTCTCAGCCTGCACCGGGAAAATTTAAAGAATTATACGATGAGCTAGGTAAAGACGGAGATCAAATTATTTCCATTCATATGACAGGTAGTATGAGCGGAACAGTGGAATCAGCTCGTCAGGCAGCTCAAATGTCAGACTCTGATGTAACTGTAATCGATTCACGTTTCATTGCCATCGGTTTAGCTATTCAAATACGTGAGGCTATTAAATTGCGTGATGCAGGTGCTACTGTCGAAGAAATTGTTAAGCGTTTAGAGAAAGTGCGCGAAAATACGTATTTATATGTTATAGTCGACACACTTGAAAATTTAATTAAAGGCGGACGAATTGGGAAAGGTACAGGCTTTATCGGCTCCTTGCTGAACATAAAAGTCATTGCAAACTTAGAAGGTGGCGCATACAATCCCGTATCAAAAGTACGTAGCCATAAACAAGTTGTGAACTACTTATTTAAGCAATTCCAAGCTGATACTGCTGGGAAAACTGTTAAGTCAGTAGGGATTTCTCACGCTGAAGGTCTAGCAACGATGGGTGGACCTTTAAAAGAATTAATCGAGGGAACAGGTTTTAATGAAGTAGAAATTGCCTTTACTTCACCGATCATTTCAACACATACTGGCCCAGGTGCAATCGGTTTTATTTATTTTGCAGAATAATATAAGAGAGCTACTACATAAATAATTGTAGTGGCTTTTTATTGTTGAAAAGTGCCTGCCTATTTTATAAGAAAAACCGTTGTAAACATACATTTTTACTCAATACCTAGGTATAGTCACTTTTCATAGCAGCATGAACTATTCTATAATAGAAGTAAGCAAATGATGGAAGGTGGTCAAATGAGCATTTGGCGAATGATAGTTTTGTCATGTTTGACCGTTTTAGTACTAAGTGGTTGTATAATATCAATAGATGAATCGAATCCGCAAGCAGAACCAGATGGGGAGCACGCAGGGACGGAACAAGATATGAAACAGGATGCGCAACAAACAGAAAATGAGGAAAAAACCTCAAAGAATGTATTGACGCAAATTTTTGAACATTTTTTTGAACCAACACCAGAGGATTTACGGAAAATTGATGATAAAAGCGCAAAGCAACTACAGTACCTAGCGCTCGGCGATTCTTTGACCGCCGGTGTTGGTGATGAGTATAGTAAAGACGGTTTTGTTGGAAGACTAGCAGCTTCATTGGTTGCTTGGCCCTCGATTTCAGATGTTGAAGTCGATAATCGAGGAAAAAGAGGAAGACGTAGTGATCAGCTATTAAAATTAGTAGAAAAAGGGCATTATGATGAAGAGTTGCAAAAAGCACAGCTCATTTCAGTTACTATGGGTGGAAATGATGTCATGAAGATTGTCAAGCACGATCTGTTTAATTTGAAACGAGATGCTTTTGATAAAGAATTGAAGGCATATAAGAAACGCTATAGTAAAATTGTGGAAGGCATACGAGCAAAAAATCCAGAAGTGCCTTTATTACTTATCGGTTTTTATAATCCATTCTCAATCGTGACAAATGAAGCGAATGAATTTGATACGATTATTACGGAGTGGAATAAAGTCATTGAAGACATAGCCAAGAAAGATACGAATGCGTGCTATATCTCAGTGGAGGACTTGTTTGATTCAAATAAAGAGCTCGTTTATCATACCGATTTCTTCCACCCAAATGCAAAAGGCTATGACAAAATGAATGAGCGAATTTTAAAAGCAATGGAGAAATGTAACATGGAACAAAAGATTAACAAGGAAATAGGCTTCGAGGAGTGACGAAATGAATAAATGGAAATTCGCATTTTTTGCCTTAGCAGGCACAGTGCTTTTTGCAATCCTCCTCGTCGTTTTTTTAGTAACTAGACCAATAGACGGAGTAAATTTAGCAGAGAGTTCAAAAGATGAAAGTGACGTAAAAGGAAATGTACTCGTTGTCCAAACAACAACGAAGGAATTAGAATCTATATCGAAGAAGTATTTAAAAGATGCTGGGTCACCATTACCGTTGGACTTTACGATTGGTGATGATATTCAATTAAAAAGTACACTTAAGGTGTTCTACACAGAAATCCCCATTTCAATGAACTTCGATCCGATTGTGGATAAGAAAGGGAATATTATTTTAAAACAGACAGGAATGAATGTTGGGCTGTTAAATATTCCACCTGATACAGCGATGAAAATTATGCGAGACACGGTGGATTTCCCTTCTTGGATTTCAATCGATCCTAGTAAGGCAGAAATTTATATTGACTTATCGCGCATTAACATTGCTTCAGGATCTCGTATTAAAGCAAAGGAATTAGACTTACCAAAGGATAAGATTTTACTGGAAATTATTGTTCCTGGTGAATAAGGAGTGAGATAAATGGCAAAGCAATTGGCAACATTTGCAGGTGGTTGTTTTTGGTGTATGGTCAAGCCTTTTGACGAAACACCTGGCATTGAATCAGTAATTTCCGGCTATACGGGTGGACATGTAGTCAATCCAACATATGAACAAGTATGCTCTGAAACGACAGGACATGTTGAAGCGGTTCAAATTACGTTTGACGATGAGCTATATTCTTACGAGCAATTACTATCGACATTTTGGACATTAATTGATCCAACTGACGCTGGAGGACAATTTTATGATCGTGGAGAGTCCTACACGACCGCAATTTTTTACCACAATGATGAGCAACTTGATTTGGCTGAACGTGCTAAGGCAGAGTTACAGGCATCTGGTAAATTCGATAAGCCGATTGCCGTGAAAATTTTACCGGCAAGTTCGTTTTATCCAGCTGAAGATTATCATCAATATTATTATAAGAAAAATCCAATGCACTACGAGCGCTATGCAGTAGGGTCTGGTCGCAAAGCGTTTCAGGAGACACACTGGGGGCTGAAAAATGAATAAAGAACAACGTTTAAAAGAGTTAACGGACATGCAATATTACGTGACACAGGAAAATGGTACAGAGCCACCGTTCCGTAATGAATTTGATAAGCACTTTGAAGAGGGTATTTATGTAGATATCGTTTCGGGGAAGCCATTATTTAGCTCGCTCGATAAATTCGATTCGGGTTGTGGCTGGCCAGCGTTTGCAAAGCCTATTGAAAAGGAAGAAGTGACGGAGCATTTCGATACGTCTCATGGGATGCGTCGTGTAGAAGTTCGAAGCACAGACGCTGATTCTCATTTAGGCCATGTCTTTCCGGATGGACCAAGTGAGCTTGGAGGCTTACGCTATTGCATTAACTCCGCAGCCCTCCGCTTTGTACGAAAAGAAGATTTAGAAAAAGAAGGCTATGCAGAATATCTTTCATTATTTAAATAATCAAGAACTCCTAGCAGAATAGATCGTGCTAGGAGTTTTTTATGGTTTTTTAGGTTGTCTTAAAAACGACGGAAAGACTCATCAAAGTGACAGATAAGGCAATCGAAGCGACGGAAAGAACCTTCGAAGTGACGGAAAGAGCCATGGGAACGACGGAAGAATAATCAGCGACGGAAACAACCGTCGAAGTGACGGAAATAGTCATCGAAACGACGGAAGACCAATCAAGCGACGGAAGGATCCTTCGAAACGACGGAAGACCAATCAAGCGACGGAAAGAACTGTCGAAGTGACGGAAAGAACCATCGAAACGACGGAAGACCAATCAAGCGACGGAAAGAACCGTCGAAGTGACGGAAGGAGCCATCGAAACGACGGATAGGGCAATCGAAGCGACGGAAGGAACCGTCGAAGTGACTGAAAGAACAATCAAAACGACGGAAGACCAATCAACCGGCGGATAGAACGTCATCATTGTCTAGAAATATTAAATGATGGATCTTGCAATTCTAAATCCGATATCATCAATAAAAAATTCAGGCATACTCTTACGACGACAGGTAGCTCCACAACCACGTTCTTCCTCAGCCCAACTTCCTCCTCGGATTATACGATAATTGCCAAATATCTCTTCATCGTATATGTCCCAGCACCACTCCCAAACATTTCCTATCATGTCGTACAAGCCCCAGTCATTAGGCATTTTTTCTCCAACTTTGTGTACACGTTCGTTGGAATTATTTTGATACCAAGCAATTTTGTCAAGTTCTCCATACCGATATCCTTTTGATTTTGCTTTACATGCATATTGCCATTCAGCATCTGTCGGTAATCGAAAACCATTAGACCTATGATTGCAGACAACTAGTTTACTTTGCTGATCATAATCATAAAACTTGTCATAGCCAAGAGCGTCAGACAATGCATTACAAAAGTTCACTGCATCTATCCATGAAACATTAACAATTGGTTTTCGATCATTTATTGGTGTTAAAAATTTCTTTTCCATAATAGTTGCATAAAGTTCTTCTGTCACAGTATATTTAGCAAGATAAAATGGCTGTATCTCAACATTCCAAATAACTTCCTTTAAATTTTTCCTTTTACCTGGCATTCCAAATTTATAGTTCGAACTAATCCATTTTTGCTCGTTTCGAAAATCTCGTTGGCGAATTTCTCCGTTAGGAATATACAGCATTAATTCATTTAAGTAATGATTCAAATTAGTTAGCATGTCATCTCCAAATCTTAACGTATTGTTTTAGACAATAAGATCGTTATTAAGTATGCTTCATGAATAATGAACATCTTACAGACGATTTTTTTAAACTACAATGATAGAGATTCTGAGACACTTTACACTTTAAATTCACTTACAAGGTTACGCAGACTATCTGCCTGTTGAGCAAGCTCTGTGGCAGAGGCGTTAATTTCCTGCATGGATGCAGATCCTTGAGTGGCTGCAGCGGCTGAAGTGACTGTGTTTGCAGCTGATTGTTCGGCATAGGCGTTCACTTGGACAAAATCATTTGCTACAGCATTGCTATAATCAAGAGTTAATGCAATTTTCTCTACCATAGTCGCGATAATTGTCGTCGTTTCTTGAGTATGCGTTAAAATATTGTCTAAAGATTGGTTTGTTTCATTTGTTACTTCAACGCCACGAATCACGGATGATACACCCTCGTGGTTTTGAGAGATGATGGATGTTACTTCATCTTGAATGGACGTTACAATGGTTGTTACTTCTTTTGCGGCATTTTGAGATTGCACGGCTAGCTTTCGAACTTCATCAGCGACTACCGCAAAGCCCCGTCCGTGCTCACCAGCGCGTGCTGCCTCAATCGCTGCATTTAAGGCGAGTAAATTTGTTTGCTCTGAAATGGCAGTAATCGTGCCGATAATAGATGTTATGTCGGCGGATTTTCGACCGAGTGCTTCGACTATGGAAGTCGTGGAAGCCATCGTTTCTTCTATAGCTTGCATGACTAATGAAGATTGTTGAACGGAGCGACTGCCTTCGTCAGCTGCTTGCTGCATAGCTAAGGAGGCACGCTGAACTGCATTTGCTTGCTCATTTAAATGGTGTACAGCATGCTCAAGATCACTCATTTTTTGTTGTGCGCTAGTCATACTAAAAATTGTATTCTCGCTATCACTTGCAATATCAGCTGAAGCATCAGCAATATTCTGAATGGTACGGGCATTTTCATCGGCTAAAGACATTAGTTCTAAGCTACTGCTTGAAACATGGTCTGCCAGATTACTAACACGTTTAATCAAGAAAGATATTGATTCAATAAGTGTATTAGTTGAAGCGGCAATAATTGAGAACTCGTCGTGATTACGAACTTTAACACGTCGTGTCAAGTCGCCACCAGCCCGTGCAATATCGAGAATGGAATGGTTAATGGCCTGTGTATTGTTTCTTAATGATTTAAATAACATATAACCAAAAATAATAATGGCAATAAATCCAAGTATTGAAATGAAGAAGAAAGAAGTAATAGATAGTGTAACTTGCTTGTTAAGCTTATCTAATTTTGCTTTATTAGCATTATCCATAACTGCATTAATGGACTCTATATTTTTGTCAATATAATTCTTCATCGTTTCTCCAGTACCGCCCATCATAAACTTTCGAGCTTGTTCAAGACCAAGTTCATCACGCATTGTCATGACTTTTGAAGAATATTCAAGGTAATTTTTATAATACTGATCGATCGCCTGTATATGACCTAACTCTAACTCTCTTTTTGTAAACTGCGCTTCTAACGCTTTTATTTTTTTATCGATAGTATCAATTTTCATTTTATAAGATGTAGCAAAGTTCCCATCCCCGGTAATTAAATAGGCTTGTTCTAAATTGGTGAGCCTCGCAATTTCATAAGCAAGTTGGTTGACAGTTAATTGTTCCTGAACATTTTTCTCAGTAAAGTCTTTCATTTGTCTTTGCAGATTCTGAATATTAATATACGATATTAAACCCATTGTGCCATTTATAACAATAAGGAGAGAAAAAATGATAAGGACTTTGCCTCGTATTAAATGGTAAAAACGTTGTCGTTTTTCTTTAGTAGGAGGGAGATTACGCCTATCTTCTTCCAAATTTTTTACTTTCTTTTTTAAAAACCTAGTTTTAAAAAGAGACAGGCGGTTCTGTAAGGAGATCCTATATTTATGAGAGTTATTCATCGCCATCACCTTCCTATTTTTGAATAGTCGGTTTAAATTTTACCGTATTTTACTAGGTATTTCTATCCCTTTTGTCTAAAAATTTTCATTTTTCAGACAAAAATATATACTATTTTTCTGTGACCAAAGTCCAAATATTGACGAGGAATAGTACTGTTAGGATGAATAGGAGAAAATGCTTAATAGATATTTTTGTGACGAAGAAGTTATTTTTTGATAAACTAGCGGAAAGCAGAAGAGTAAAGAGGGGATTTCTAGTATGAAAAAGAGCTTTTATTTGTATGTACTGACGTATAGAGGTGGGGATTGGTCAGATCCGAAGGTACGATTTGCAGAGGAAATGTTCCATGAGCATAATTTTCCAAAACAGAGCTCTGAATTTGATGAGCTGTCTTCATACATCGAATCATACGCTACTGACAATTTAAAAACAGAAGTATTTGATGAATTGTGGGCATTATACTTAGATCATTCATGAGTTAAGTAAAAACAATATTATTTATTTTAAGTTGCTAGACGTCTAGCGTTGCGAAAATAGGAGAAACACAGTATTATTTATAGTGAAGACTTACAGAAAAGAGGGATTGCAGTATGAGTATTCATATTAATGCAAAAAAAGGCGAAATCGCTGACACAATTTTACTTCCAGGAGATCCATTACGTGCAAAGTACATTGCTGAAACGTTTTTAGAAGATGTAACTTGCTATAACGAAGTTCGTAATATGTTTGGTTATACAGGAACGTATAAAGGTAAACGTATTTCTGTACAAGGTACTGGTATGGGTGTGCCTTCAATTTCGATTTACGCTACAGAATTGATGCAAGAATATGATGTACAAAAATTAATCCGCGTAGGTACTTGTGGTGCAATTCAAAAAGACGTAAAAGTTCGTGACGTAATTTTAGCGCAAGCAGCAACATCGGATACACGTATGAACCAAATCATTTGGGGTAGCGCTATCGACTTCGCACCGATCTCTGACTTTGATTTATTATTAAAAGCATACAATGCAGGTAAAGAAGCTGGATTAAACTTACAAGTAGGTAATATCTTCACAGCAGATATGTTCTATTCTGATGAGCACCAAAATGAAAAATTAGCTCAATATGGCGTACTTGCTGTAGAAATGGAATCAGCAGCACTTTACACGTTAGCTGCAAAACACGGCCGTAAAGCACTTTCAATCTTAACAGTAAGTGACCACATTCTAACTGGTGAAGTAACATCAGCAGAAGAACGTCAAACTACATTCAACGACATGATCGTTGTTGCACTTGAAGCGGCTATTCAAGAATAGTCTGATCAAGGATTTGAAGTTTGGATAACTTTCAAAGGGATTACACTAAAAATTAATAAAATTTTTAATCCTCAATGGGTGACTCGTTAAAGATAGCCTGTTGAGGTTTTTTGATGATAATGAGTTGAAAAGTCTTGGCAACATAAGAGGAAGTATTAAGCATTTCACGAATATTTGCATGATCTAGTTTCTCAATGTAAGCTTGTAACTCGTTCCTAAGGCATTCAGGACATTTGAATTATTTTACGAAGTTTTTAATGTTTTAACTGAAATTTACAAGGTTTGCGGTACACTGAAAAAGACATAAGGTTTACTTTATGAGGTATATTATAGTATTGAATAGATTCTCTTAAAGACAAGAAAAGTAGGTGAACATAATGGGGAAATATCAATTGGATACAAAAGGTAAGGTAGCTGTAACAAAGTATCATGAAAAAAACAAGCCCGCCAAATTTGATAAAAAGCAGCAACTTGAAAAAATACGTGCGGAGTATTTGAAAAAGAAACAAGAACAAACAGATAAATAATGTGAATGAAAACAGAGGAAGCTTAAAATTTTATTAAAAGTAAGATATTAGCTAAAACTATGTGAATTCATATTTAATATCACACATTATAAGGATAGGAGAGCTTAATTAAATTCGCTCTATCTATCCTTTTTTTTACCACAGATGACCTTAGGGCAATGCAGCAATACTGGGAAACAATTTTTAAACAAATAGAAGAATCGATTAATTAAGGAGGGATAAGTTATGAACCCATTTAGTCACATTGACCTTAGAGTAAATAATTTAGAGGAAAATTTACCATTCTATGAGGGTTTTCTTACCGCATTAGGCTTTATTCAAACATTCCATAGTGATAAGTGGAAGGTGTTTGCAGCTAATGGGAATCTTCCAAGTGTAGCCTATTTTGCCATCACTGAAGATCCTTTGCATAAACCGAACGGCAATCTAGTTGGATTCTGGGTAGAAAATCGTGATGAAGTGGATAGACTTGCTACACTGATTAAAGAAATTGGTGGAAAAATTACCTCTGGACCTCAACAATTTCCCATTAGCCCTACTTACTATGCAGTTTATTTTGAAGACCCTTGTGGAAATCAATATGAAATTGTTCACCGTTTGAACTAAATTATTGTTGTACTCCATAAGTTTTATTTGATCTTAGAGCACTTTTTCCACATCCCTTGAAATGGCAAGTTACTTCCTGATTTAACAATTCAATCTGTGCAGTCAGACTAACGAAAGGGCTCAAATCGATCCTCTTCTCTAGCTGTAGAATACAATACCCGTTTTTGAGTATATTTTTATCTTATGGTGTAGCGCAGTTTTTTGCGCTACATGGAGGGTAAAAGTGGTTAAGGAAGATTTATGCACAGTCACTGATTGATGGCTAGGTTTTGTTTTGGATAAAGAAATGTTGATCACCATATTAATCAGTTGAAATATAACCTACCTTTTCTAGTAATTTCAATGTTGTATAATTTAAGTCTGGAAGTTTTTCTAAAGGGAAATATTTTAAATCTTTACTCTCCTCATTTTGTTTAAGAATACCTTTAACAGCAGTTGCTTTAAAAATTGCCGTCGCGTTATAAATTTCATCCCCATGTGGAAATTTATAATATAACTCTTTCCCTGAAGCTAATCCAACCAATTTCAGTTCTTCGGCAATTAATCCTGTTTCCTCATACAACTCCTTTTGAGCAGTTTCTTCAAAACTATCTCCTATTTCCATACCACCGCCTGGAAGCCCCCAATCATCTGTATCTGAACGTAATTGCAATAGTATCTCATTCTTTTCGTTTAAAACAATGATGGCTGAGCCTGGTGCAATAATAGGACTCGTTCCAACATATTGGCGTAAAGATTTTATATAATTCATGCTTCCTCCTACATTAACCCTATTTCTGTTCTTTTAAATGAAATATTCTAGCTGTAAAGAATCATAACATAGCAAAGTTAGAGTTGGAAGGGAAATGGTAAAAGTGTTATGCGTAAATAGCATGCGATGAGTAACAAGCGGAATGTCAATAAGTGAAGCTTAATCACCGTGTGGGTATTTTTGGAAGTTTTAAAAAATAGTTGTTTCCAAAACATCAAATCTTTATGGGTATATGATACAATAATGAAAAAAATGGGAGGAATTCTTATGAAGTGCAATAAATATAACTGGGTACAATTTATAGAGGGAAGCGTATCATTAACCCTATAAACTACGTAAACCCTCACTAATGGAGGGTAAAGGTGAATAATCGTCATAATCAATTGCTTTTATGGCTGTGTGTTCTTTCTTTTTTTAGCGTATTAAATGAAATGGTATTGAATGTTTCATTACCTGATATTGCAAATGAGTTTAACAAAGCCCCAGCAAGTACAAATTGGGTAAATACATCCTTTATGTTAACTTTTTCTATAGGAACGGCAGTATACGGTAAACTATCTGATTTGATGGGGATTAAAAAACTAATTATATTTGGAATTGTAATGAACTGTGTAGGATCTTTGATTGGATTCATTGGCCATTCTTTTTTTTCATTACTCATTTTTGCTCGTTTTATTCAAGGAATTGGTGCCGCAGCTTTTCCATCACTCATTATGGTTGTAGTTACACGTTATATACCTATAGAAAGACGTGGCAAAGCATTTGGCCTTATCGGTTCTATCGTAGCATTAGGAGAAGGGGTAGGGCCAGTTATTGGTGGGATGATTGCCCATTATATTCACTGGTCTTATTTATTACTTATTCCTTCAGCAACTATTTTAACTGTTCCTTTTCTTATGAAAATATTAGAAAAGGAAAAAATAAGAAAAGGCTCTCTCGATACAGTAGGAATTATCTTAATGTCTATAGGTATTGTATTTTTTATGTTATTTACAACATCCTATAGATTACCTTTTCTTATAAGTAGTATTCTTTTTTTCCTAGGCTTTCTTAAACATATTACGAAAGTATCAGATCCTTTTATTGAACCTTCATTGAGGAAGAATTCTTCGTTTATGATTGGAATTCTCTGTGGTGGGCTTATATTAGGTACTGTAGCTGGATTTATATCTTTGGTTCCTTATATGATGAAAGATGTTTACCATTTAAGTACTGCGATGATAGGCAGTGTAATAATTTTCCCTGGGACGATAAGTGTTGTTCTTTTCGGCTATTTAGGAGGATTACTTCTGGATAAGAAGAATCATACATTTGTATTAACCATTGGTGTTGGGTTTATTGCTATCAGTTTTTTAATAGCTGCATTATTTTTAGAAAAGACCCCTTGGTTAATGTCTATCATTTTGATATTTGTTTTTGGTGGCCTTTCTTTTACAAAAACAGTGATATCCACGATTGTTTCCGCTAGTTTGAAACAAGAGGAAGCTGGTGCAGGAATGAGCTTCCTTAATTTCACAAGCTTTTTATCTGAGGGAATAGGTATTGCAGTCGTAGGAGGCTTATTATCGATACGGTTATTTGACCAAAGAATTTTACCGATAATTTATCACCCCGCAAGTTATTTATATAGTAATATGTTACTCTTATTTGTAGTTATAGTCACATTTAGTTGGATGCTAACTATTTACGTATTTAATAAACGAACTGCAATATAATGTCCAATAAATATTAAAAAACTAAAAAAATTAAAAAGATGATAATTGGTTTTTGAAAATTTCCTAAATGTTATATACGGCCAGGTGCTCATTAAAAGGTGAGTGCCTGGCCTTTTGTGTGTATTCATTATAGTAGGTGACGGTCTATAGAAGGTGATTCAACACAATTTTGCTTTGAGAAATCAAACAAAACAGATACAGATGCAGTTTATGGAAAAATCTTTTTACAAACCATGGTATGCGATGATACTATATATTAGGCGATAATTACAAGAGTAGAGAATTCTTTCCTAGAATATATTCTCTTTAAAAATATCGTTAATTAAAGAACGATTGAAGGTAATTGAATATAGTGACTAATCTAATGTATGTATTTTGTTTAATAGTTTGGGGGCTTAATTTTATTGCAGTGAAAATTCAAGGGACGCCAGTAAGCTTAGAATTATCATTGACTTATCGGCTAGTAATTACTGCATTTTTATTTTTCGCCCTTGTATTATTTCTTAAGCCAAAAGGGATACCTACAAGGAAAGATCTACCCTTTATCATTGTATTTGGTGTATGTAACTTTGCTTTAAGTTATTTATGCCTATATTATGCAACAATATTAAGCTCAGCAGCAATTGTAACATTAATCTTTTCATTAAAAGTGATTTTGACGCCGCTAGCTCTTCGTATTTTCTTAAAAGAGCAACTGCATCCTCGTGTGTTATTTGGGGGCGTTTTGGGGGTATTTGGTGTTTGTGTTCTCATATATCCTTCTTTAAGTAGTTTTTCTAGCTTTGCTGATCTAAAAGGCATTTTGATTGCTCTTTTAGGTACAGTACTTACAGCGATTGGCGATGCAAGTTCTGCAAGAAACGCCAGAATAAAGATTGACCCTATTTATGCGAATGCTATTGGTTTCACTGTAGGAAGTATTCTAATGGCAATAATTGTATTGTCACAGGGACAAAAGATTATCATTCCTACATCAATAACATACATATCTGCTTTACTGTATTTAACATTGATAGCATCTTTCCTGGCATGGCTATTTTATTTAAAGCTTGTTGAAAGAATAGGTGCTGCCAAAAGCGGGTACATGGTAGCTTTATTTCCCGTCATTGGAGGAATAGCCTCTGTTGTAATTGGTGAATCATCGCTTTCCATATATTTGATAATCGGATGTCTATCTAGCTGTATAGGCGCAGCTATTGCTTTAGGATTTAGAATCCCCCGTAAAATTAAAAAACGTGAATCAAGACTTTGGGGACACAATAAAATTGATTAAATGAAATAAGGCTACAGTAGACAGCACAGAAATGGGTAGTTTTTGGTCGACAGTAAAAAATAAACAAACGCAGACATTTATTTTATTTATAATCGGAAAAAATGTAAAATTTTAATAGTTATTTTCCTTAGTATTTTTAAAACTTACATATAGGGGGAATATTTTTTGAAAAAGGCATTTATTTCGCTATTTATAGTTCTTCTATGCTGTAGTTTTTTGTTTATAGGTAAAAGTGAAGTTAACGCAACCTTTATAGGGATTATTGAAGAGATGATAAATGATCGAAAAGCTGTAGTTTACGTAACTGAATCTGAAAATGATGCGATTAGAGGAATTGTTTCTGTAAATCTTGCAAAGAATCCCGACATAAAATTTAAGGTTGGTGTTAAATAAAGGTCGGTTATGATGGAACAGTCCAAGATACAGCCCCAATGTGCGTGACTACACTTACTGTAGAATTAGTTGAGTAAAATATTTAGCGTAAAAAAATTAAAGAAGGATATATAAATTTCGCTTATACATAAAAACTTTAGAGAGGCTATTATCAAAATATGATTGTTGTTTCTTTAGAGGAGTTATCTGGGAGCAGGGGCTAAAATTTGACTAGCTTTTATGTTGTATAATTAATTGACCTATTAGGTGATTGAACATATTAGAGCCTAGTAGGTTTTTTATTTTTGTGGAATATTTTTACTCAAATGTCGAAACAACTATAGTCATAGAAGCTATTGCTATTTAATATTTCATGGATGCCATTAAGCAGGGGTTGTTAAACACTTATGTTAAATTTGAGTTCATTTAGTTGTATGCTCTCACTATCATATGGATGTATTATAGATAAGTGGACATACCTCGGTTAAATCAATAGAATTAAACATAAGAGAGGACGTGTCCGACCATGAGTCAAAAAAAGTACAATAAA
>NZ_JAQZSD010000074.1:0-20216 GCF_028674935.1 Lysinibacillus sp. CNPSo 3705
GTATAAAATCAATAAATAAATGGTCTATTTTTTTATGTGTGTTATTTATTAGTGTGTAGTACAATTAATTTATAAATATATCTGTATAAGTAGTAGATAGAATGTATAAGTCTAATTGAGGCTTCGAAAGTAAATCTTAATGCTATAAAGGAAATCCAGTGGGAAAATTTGTATTTAGGACAAAGTGCAGCTTTGTTTTATGTTACTCGTCAGGAGAAAGAATGTATGTAATAGATTGATTGAACTTTGTTGCTGTGAGACTAATCGAAATTTTTTTTGTGGATACTAGTATACTTCGATGTGTCTCACAGCCTGATTTACATAATTAAACTAATGAGTTGGAAATTTGAAAAAAGGAGGAGGAAATCATGATTCTACAAAATTACGAAAGTAGCGCCCTTCCAAGCACTGCTTCCTTCAACTTTAACTATGATCAGCAGCATATGGAGTACTTACTTACCCTAACTGAACAGTCAGAAGCCAACCAAATGCCTCGTTTCGAGGAGTTTACTGATCGTGATATGGTATTATGGTATCTTTACCATTCAAAGCAGCTGTTTAATAATCGTGGACGCAGTAAACGTTCTACGTTGAAGTATAAGGCGGAAATAGAGCAATTTCTTGAGTTTCTTCTATTATATAGTGAAGAAATTGGTGTAGACATATCGGAAATAAAAGACCATTCACTATTTAAATCATTACAACCAAGACACATACGTCGATACCAGGAGTGGCTGGCTACTAATAGCCCGTATGTAAAAAAGAAAAAGGCACAGAACAAAGACGGATACTCGATTGCAACGCTTGAAAGAAAAACAACGATTTTAAAAGGTTTCTTTAAGCAACTATTTGAATGTAAATATATAAATGAACCGTTACATGAGGGTTTTAAATCGGTTAATGTGACTAGTAATGATCGTCCGAACCGTGATATGGGACCATTTGAAGTAGTTGAATTTTTGAGATATTTTGAAGAAAAAAATAATCCCATAATGTTTACTCTAATTCTTGTGTTAGTTACGACTGGTATGCGTAATGAAGAGCTTTGTACGTTGAAAATTGAGCATATGAGGAAAGATACTATTAAAGGTGGATACTACTTGGATGTCTTAGGGAAAGGTGGAAAATGGCGTAGAATACCGTTAAAAGCTAAGGTGGCTGCAAGTATTATGGAGTTCCGAAAAATAAGGGGTTTGGTACCTATTGAAACAGCTGAAAAGGACTCTCCCTTATTCACGACAAAAACAGGTAACGCTTATTCTCCGAGTTATTTGGATCAGGTATTTAATCGAGAATTTTCGAAAATCGAGAGTAATAAAGCCATAACTCCTCATATTTTCCGCCATGCTTTTGCTATTATCTCACATATAAATGGTGCCGATATCTATAAAATTATGAAATCGCTAGGACATGAAAAAATTGAAACAACGATTATTTATATGGAGAAGGTTTTAGCTACTGATCAACATGCTATTCATGAGTGGGAAGCTGCTAATTTTGAGGGATATATCTAACATAGAGGATGACTGAACCAACGTAATTAAGTTGTGGGACTTGAAAAGGCAGAAGGGTTGTATATCAACCCTTCTGCCTTCAACTATCTAATTTACACGATAATACACCTTTTAGGATGTCATAGAAATACCTGTTTAAAGACTTTAGTCTTGTTTAAGGTTAGTTGTCGCTCTGTCTATTGCAGAGGTAAATGTTTTTTTATGTAACGTTAAAAAATGTACAAGTCTGAATTTTTTTGCGTAATAATTTTCATAAGGGTGATACTCGGCATATAGTTTTTTATTTTCGATAAATTTAAATACACTTTTTTTCTGGTTTTCTATATAAACAGCTATTGATTCTAAATCAGAGATACTCATATAATCACATCCAACTATTGTTGGATGTAAATCTTGGATTTCTTCTTTTAATCTTTCGTTATACATTGGTAATTTAGGGAATATTTGTAATGATACAAAAAATATAAATGTTATTTTTACACCCCTAAATTTTTCAGGTTCAAGTTTTAAGATATCCTTATAAGCTGTATTAGCTTGTTTTAGTGGTCTTTTGTGATTCTTCCGCTTTTTATCTTTTTATCCACTTATTTAAATTGATAAAATTACTTGAAAAGATTCTAATTAGAGCTAATTGTCTTATGTTCTTCATTAAATAAATAGTTATCAAATTGACTAAATGTATGTTGAGTATATTTTTTATCCCATAAATTTGCATATGCAGCTGTATCTGTTTTTGGCTTTGGTTGTTCTTTTTTATATTCTTCATAATTAACTGGCTTTGTTAAAGGTATTTTTTTTGCAAATTCGCTATAAAATTCAGAGTCATTTTTCATTGGAATAGCTAGATTAACACCAAAAGGAAAGCTATTTGAATCTTTTTCAACACGTTTTGAAATATAAGCTACCCCATCAATACCAAATTCAGATAGACATTGCATAACTAACTGTGAAATTATATATTCACTGCGAAAGCTTCTATCCTTTTCATTTACTTTATAAGATGTTGCTATAACCAGTGGGAAAAATGCAATTAAACTACCAACATTTTGTCCATTAATATTAAAATTAGATAAACCATTAAGTAACATTTGAGATATAGCTAAATTCAAAACCTTTACGTCACTATTTATCTCATACGAAGCAGCATTAAAATCTCTATATAAAGGTTTGTCTAATTCTAACCAACAAACATAAGATGTAAGTCCAAAATACATACACGGTACTCCGGCAATGCTAAATCGTTGTGTAGAAACGTATCCTCGCTTATTAAAAGGTATATGTAAAAAATCTTTTTTATCATATCCGACAGAGCCTACTCTTGCTCTAAAAAAAGATAGCGGTGCATTAGCTAATTTATATTGAATAGGATTTGGTTTAGAAACAATTTTAGTTATACCTCGTATCGCTGGAGAATTATCTAAACTTGATACAATAAAATTGTCACAACAATAATTTTCTAGAATATTTGATATCACTTTTTTAGCATTCGAAATATCCGCATCATAATAAAAACTTAGAGCTTTTTTAATTCCTTCAACATTTAATTTAGTACGATTATAAACTTCTTCATCTACTAACTCTCTATCTCTAATTGCTTCTAAATAATCATTCAATTTTTTATCTAAATATACTTCATAATCACAATCATTTTGTATTGTGATAGGAAGATAGAAATCATTTAATTCAATTCGTTTTGGCATATCCTCAACTATTTCTTCATGTATTTTTCCTATACCTTCTTTAATCTCTTTGTCTAATTCAGATAGCCTTCTTAGCGCTCTCTTTCTCGTTTCTTCTAACACCTTGTTGTCTTTATCTTGTTCGTCCATTGGCGTACTCCTTTACTGAATAATAAAAATAACCTTTTGTAGTTATCTTACATTTAGAGACTATTTTTTACCAATGTTTTATTTAAATAATCAAACTTATATATTCAAGGGTTAATTTTGATGGTAAGTTACGAGGCATAGGAAGCATTAGGGGAAGATATCCACTTCTAGTTGAGTTATTTACATTACGACTAAGTTGTGTGCATCACGTTTGAGTTGAGTATGGACACTCACATATAGCTTTATAATAAAGTTCGATAAAAATGCTCTGAAAAGGTTGATTTTTTATATAGAAAAAACCCACGCGTTTAGAACAAAGATTGATCAAAATAAGTGGGTTTAGTTTTGTTTGAACAAAGTTTTTAAAGAATGATTAAAATAATGATGTTTTCAATAGCTACAAGAGTTTAAACTTTAATGAAAGCCTTATTAATATTTAAAAAGCTTAGTTGTATCTCCTTCACCTACACGATACTTTCCCATTAATGCTCGAATTTTTCCTGTTTGGGTATTATATTTAAATTTATTGAAAAAATCGGTAAAAACAAAAAAAGATATTCCTCATAAGAGGAATATCTCATCGTGTTGACCAAGCCACTCGTTAAATAAAATTCGTGTTAAGTCTGACTGCCCGTACACCGTACCTTCCTTTGTTGGGGCAAGTCGGACAAATCGACCGCATGAAGAAATAATGCAGTTCCCTTCTTGCTTCGCAGGCTTTTTCCCAGCATATAAACATATCACTTCTTTGACAGGATGGCGGAAATACGGCTTTAAGCTATCCAGTACATCGCCATTGTAATTAAAGCGACTTATGCCACTATAATTATCAAGCTGCTCCATCACACTGGTCACTTGTCTATCAGAATAAATATTTTCAAGCGGACTATACTTAGCATCAAGTGCTACCGATGACTGGTACTGCAGTTCCTCTTCTTGTTGAATGAAAAAATCTACGCGAAGGTCTGGTTTACGATTCGGCTTTAATGTAAACATCATTTGCTTTTTCTCGCGTGCCTCATGTTCAAAATCCAGTTCCTCATTAAAGACAACCTGAATAATATAATTTTCAAAAGCCAATTTTACTGTCGTCCCATCAGATAAGCCCTCGTGAATAAAGCTCGATTTAAGTTGGTCAGTTAAATTCGTTTCATGTGCAACAAACCCTTGGGCCAAAAATGCATCAATCACACTAAAGAAAGTAAAGTATTCATACAATTCCTCTGTTCGTTTATACACTGGCAAACGTAGTTCGGTCTGTCCCTCATCTTGTAAAGCACGTTCAAACTCCTTGTACATTTGATACACTCCGTTATAAGCTGGGTGAGCACCGAGAGAATTGCGCTGGGCACGTCTGGACGAAATCCCACTCCAAAACTGATTATTTAGCACACTTTCCAAACTTTTAATACAGAAATTGATTTGCTGTGTCATCTGTTGATATTTCGTATACTGCTTTTTAAACTTGATTAAATTATCTTTATTTAACTTGATTTTATTGCGATATTTTTTTCGTGTCCCTTCGGAAATGTTGCGGCTGCGTAGTAACTCTGCAAACCGTGCCTCATTATTAACCAAGGCTTCTTGTAATTGCTGTTGCTTGTGTTGCGTGTTTTTCACGAAATCTTGTAAAAAGGCACGCATGTCTAATAAATGTGCTAAAATTGCTGTCGCAAACCGCTTCGCATTGCGGTTTTCCTCCGAATCTTCTACAAAATGAATAGTACGGTTGTAGAATTTCGCTTCTTTATTCGCTAATCCTTTAGCGGTTAATTCCCATTGTAAACTTTTCCTGTCCATTCTGCGGGGCACCGACTGGACTTTGTACTGTTTCGAAACACCTTGCGTGCTATGATGTTCTATCATCAAAAGATGATTTAAGAAAGGACGCTCAGTTTTTTGATACTTTTCCCACAAGTACCAAAAGGCTGTTTCCTTAATATCATCCATGCTACCCCACGTTTTTTTGTATTTCAAATAATCGACAATAAGCCCCTTTAATTTTTCTTCGAGCAGCTCATTCATCATTTCAAGCTCATCTTCTTCTAAGTTTATTGGCTTTACTTGAAAGGCAGCAAAGTAACTCTTGCCTTCATGAATGACTTCAAAATGGTATGTCCCTACGCTCCAAAAGTAAGGAGCTCCGCCTGGGTGAATTTCATGAAAGGTCTTGTCTTCACTAAGTGAAAAGGGGATAAATTCATCCTTTTCTGCATTACTCATTACACTCCATTTTACTTCTACCTGTTCCCCGTTTGTTTCTATCCCCATGCCTAACTTCACAAGCTCTGTTACCGGGTAGACAATGTCTTGTATCTCCGTCGTTGATGTAGTCAACACATCAATATAGTTTTTTGTCCATTGTCCACGCAATAAATACAAACGAAAAGGTAGAGTATCGCCCGTTGTGAGATTAGTAAGCGAAACCATAGTTCGTCAACTCTTTCATTTTAGAATCGATTAAATCGATGGTATGTTCAAACTTACTGTAAGCTTGAGCGTGGTCCGAAAGAAGGAAGTGTAACAACGTTCCTATCTGGTCTTCTTTTGTATTCAGTAATGGGCGAACAAACGAATCGATACCGCGAATTTTAGAAATGATCCGTTGCTTGATTTGTAGATCAAAGGCTTCTGCACGGTTTAAGTACGGTACGTTGGATGCGTCTTTTGGAATATTGTTTAAGTAAAAGGCAATGCTTTTAGCTGTACGGAACGACACTCCTTTTTGACGATCTTGTTTATTGATTAAACGGTGCAATTCGTCCAAAATCTCAATTTCAACTTTCGCTAAATGATAAATTGTTGAATCTTCTCGCTTAATCCATTTTCGATAAGTCCCTTTTGTACAGTGTACCGGCTCCGCTTCGATTAATTCACGTTCACCATAGCAATGCTTATACATATCTTCTAAAGTATTTTTCTTCGGGATAAAGACGTTCGCTCTATCAAGTAATCGGTCCGAGAATAGCTTGGTTGTTTCATCAAAGTTCACCGTTCCGACAAAAGTAATGTTTTGCCCAATCTTGATTTTGCTTGGGTACTGATTCACGCAGTGACTACGTTCATTGAATAGTTGTAAGTAACGTTTGTCATCACTTACCTCTAATAGCGAAATAAATGGACTGAACCAATGCTCGACTTGCGCCAAGTTCATCTCATCAAAAATAACAATGAACATTTTACTATCATCTTTACGCGCATCTTCCTTCTCCGCCTCTAATAATAAGCGCACAAGGCCCGTTTCACTTTCATTATAAATACCGGTATTCGGGTTTAAGTACCCTAAAATATCATTAGGCTCCGTATAAGCTGGTGATATCGGTAACATTAATACTTCACGCCCGAAGCTCATCCCAAGCGTATCAGCATATACTAACGCGAGTTGTGATTTCCCAATCCCGGACATGCCACCAACAATCGTTAACAGGTTGGTTTTCATACAAATATGGAAGTTGTATAAATCTTCATCACTGTAATACAAGCCTTTATTAATGGCATTTTGCTTAAACTGCTCTAAGAAGAACGCTTCAATATTGTCATCTTTTTTTACAGGCTCTTCAATTGATGCAACAGGTGTGGACACCTCATCTGTAACCACAACTTCGGGCGAAGTAACCGCCCCCTTTTCGGGGCGCTGATACGTCACGGCTGTATGTAGGAATTTCATTGGCTCATCGCGTAAATTTAACATTTCTTTTGATGGCACGAGTAAAAGAGAATGGCGTAAGGAGTTCAATAAAATCTTATCACTAAATTTCGACGATTCTAAATCCATGAATTCTACTTCATCAGTAATTTTAGGAATATATGTAATGGCATTCTCCGTTTCTTTTAAACTAATATTCGAGTAAATACGGCCTTGTAAATGTAAAAATTCAGGCTCACTCATCGAATTTGGGTAACTTGGTAACACAAAGGGTAACGGTTGTTTTACAAGTTTAATCTCAAAATCATGACGGGTTTCACCTTGCTTTAATAACGGGGTCGGAATAATTGTGTAACCTCTTTCAAATTTTGGTACTCCGTCTACTTTTGGTGCGTCAAATACTTCCACAATATCTACATATAAGTAACTACGCGGATTTCTTACCTTAAATAAAACAAGCTTGTTCGATAAAAAATCATAGACCATCTCACGCTTTTCAACCATCGACTGATTAGTACCTAAAATCTCACTTAAGACGCGCCCATTATCTCTTGACCTTGTACTCCCTGTAAACACCCTGTTCTGATACCAAAACGAATCTTCTAATTCATTTGGGATTTCAGACAAACATTTAATTTGAAACTGAATATATTCCTGAAACTCATCTTGAAACGAAACAGGCTTGAGTTGTGTGCCAACTAAATCATTGGGTTGTGCGAGTCTCCCAACAAAATACATATCTTTTAATTGTACTTCCATAAAGGAGCTTACATCATATTTTAATTTCAAGTGTGTTCTTCCCTTCAATTCACAGCATATTGCATATTTGTATTTTTATTTAAATTTTAAAGAAGTATATGGTAAAAATCAAATAATGGTCGATATTAACTCACAAAAGCAACTATTTGAATGTAATTATATAAATGAACCGCTTCACGATGGTTTTAAATCGGTTAACGTTACTAGTAATGATCGACCGAACCGTGATATGGGACCATCTGAAGTAGTTGAGCTTATAAGATATTTTGAAGAAGAAAATAATCCTATTATGTTTACTTTAATTCTTGTGTTAGTTACCACTGGTATGCGTAATGAAGAGCTTTGTACATTGAAGGTTGAACATATGAGGAAAGACACTATTAAAGGCGGATATTTCTTAGATGTCTTAGGGAAAGGTAGAAAATGGCGTAGAATACCGTTAAAAGCTAAGGTTGCAGCAAGTATTAAGGAGTTCCGAAAAATAAGGGGTTTGGCACCAATTGAGACAGCTGAAAAGGATTCTCCCCTATTCACAACGAAAACTGGTAACGCTTATTCTCCGAGTTATTTGGACCAGGTATTTAATCGCGAATTTTCGAAAATAGAGAGTGATAAAGTAATAACTCCCCATATTTTTCGTCATGCTTTTGCTATTATCTCGCATATTAATGGTGCCGATATCTATAAGATAATGAAATCCCTGGGTCATGAGAAAATTGAAACAACGATTATTTATATGGAGAAGGTTTTAGCTACTGATCAGCATGCTATTCATGAATGGGAAGCGGTTCAGTTTGAGGGCTATATATAGAGGAAGTTTATAATAAGGAATGTTTTTTATTTAAAACTCCATTTTGAAAAAAACTGTTCAAAATGGAGTTAATCTTTCTAACTAAGTATTTATAAAAGTTTGATCAATTATGTTAAGTATGGCCCCACAATGGTTCCTAGCTTGTTTAGATTTTCTACAAGCTGTACAGCATCAGGGATGTTTTTAATTGTAGTTTCAATGCCGTTCCAAGCAGTTTTTAAGAATCCTCTTTTAGGGTTTTCTTTTTTTAACTCTTCCTGTATAACATCTACATTGTCATTGATTATTTCTTTATTACTTTCTGAAATTTCATCTGTTAGTAAGGCTTTTATAGAAGCAACAATAGTTTCTAATTCGGCACCTTGAATATTATTTGTTTGATGAGCTTCAAGTGTAGAATTATCTTTAGATATATTTACTTGTGCTTGTCCCCCATTTATATTAATCATAAATTTTGCCTCCTCATCGTATCCCATTTCAATTGCGATCTCAGTTAAGTAATCTTCAATGTGATTGACAAATGGAAGAACTACTCTTGTTGCGAAGTTTTTAGTGATCTCTTGATACTGTCTCCCACCGTATGCTTGACCGTAATATGTAACATGCATATCACTTTGGTTTAAATATTTTAAAAGCTTATAAGTATAAATCAATTCTTCTTCTATTGTTTCTCCGGTATAAAAATACTTTGCTCCGTATGATTCTACCACATCTTGCACTTGCGTACTTAAATCCTGGTCACTACATACTATATCGAAACTATTGATATAGTTGTAAATCAAAGGTGTTTTATCAATATGCTTTAAGAACATTTTTAATATTGAATCGAATTCATCGTAATGAGCATTTATCACTCTATTCGCATAGGATCTAAAAGCTTTACTTGTTTTTCTTAAATCTTTCTTAGTGATTTCCATCATCATTCACCCCACAAAATGGACAATAGCTACCTATTAATTTTACTATTGGTTTAATTTTCGCTTCTCTTTGACAGCACTTATATTTTTGAATATCAAGTAGTTCTATTCCAGCTACAATTGGATTTTCATGCTTATGAGAGGACTTTTTTACTTTAACTGAAACATTTTTGTTGCGGTTGCTTTTTTTGACTTTATTAAATGAGTCGAATAAAGCATCATCAATCATATTTTCCCCCATGTTTAAAGCCAATTCAATTACATCTTCAGTTAAATAATTATCACTTTTAATCCCGCAATTTGGGCACCAAATTTGAATCACATCTTCAGCTTCGGCATCTTGGGGTTTGAGTTTAAAGAACCCTGAGCATAATGGGCATTGCAAAAGGCAGAAACCATCTTTATCAGAAGGAATAGATATTTCAAAATTTAAATCTGTCATTTATTCATCCTCTTTTCGATGATTTATTATATATTACTACTATCTTACCAAATAAAATGGATTTTATGAGATATAAAAGGAGAGCAATTTATAATATTTATTTAAACCTGAATCACGATTTAGATAATAACTCCGTAATCTTTATTTTTCTTCTTAGGCTCGTAGCCAAAACCGAATTATAGCTTGTTTAATGCATTAAAACAAACTTAACTGTTCTAAACGTTCTTCGTTTGTGCTTATTGGTTTTCTAATTAGTGTACCAGGAACATACACTTCCCATCCTCTTTCATTGCGAATAAGATAATAATTATCATCTCTGTGTTCTATGATTTTTGCTTTTGTCCACTTGTTCCACCATGCGAAAGTTTCAACGATTTCATTGGTTGAGAGTCCAAAATCGTACATTCTATATAGCTCTCTATATCTTGGAACTAACTTATTTCTTTCAGCCAATCTATTTTGCTTAAAGACTCATTAATCTTTTGGCTTGTTTCCATCATTTCCTTATATATTTCTGTGTTTTTCATAAAATTATCCTCACTTAGTTTATTTAACTTCAAAAATATATAAAAAAAGAGTCTGTTTAAACAGACTCTTGAATATCTATTGAGTAATTTAGTTGTTTCTCAATAAAGTGCAATTATATATTTTTTTCCTCTTTACCCCATGTTAAGCAACGTTCAACAACAAATGCGATACCTAAGCAAATAATATCGTGCCAATAGTTTGGCTTTAAATAACCTATCGTAAGCCACTCAATAAAGCACCAATAAATTGGTAATGCAAATGTAATAACAATTACTCGCTTCCACCTTTTTTTCGCCTGTCATTCTTAAAAATTCGTAGCGAAAAGTACGTAATATGTTCATATAACTTCCCCCTAAATAAAGCGTAATCTTGCTCTACAAAAAAAGCCTAAAGCCTACATAATAAGTTCATTTTTTTATCTCGTAAATTGGCCCTGAAGCACTCTTACAATTCTCGTACCAAGTAATTTTAGAAAATGGTACGGGTCTTTTAAGCCATTTCAGTATTTTGTAATAGTCACCTAAAGTACGGATTCTATGACCTTGCCCCTTTAAATACTTGTTCAATATTGTTTTAGGTAATATAAAGTCTTTGGGTATTTCTTCTAAGTGAGAAAAATACACTTTATAGTCTCCGATAGGGATTTTACAGATTTCATTGAAATCAGATTCTAAGAGCTTTCCTTCTTTAATCGCCTCTTGAATTGAATCATATGTTAAATGTAATTGAGGTGGTTCAAATTCAGACCAATTTGTAACTTTTATTGGTTCTACGGTATTAAGAACTTGAAGGAATACTCCATTTATACAATCAATTCCAAATGCAAAAATATTACTACCTGATTCATACGTTTTTCTCATATTTTCCACTCTCCAATAACTATGTTATTTAATCTCTTATTGTTCATGATCATCTAATAAGCTTGTTAGATCAATCGTGTTTTCTAAATCACACAATCGACTGTTCATAGCATCCTCTATTGATTCATCATCTAGATTCTTCGCTTGCAAAGCAGCTATAATATTTCTTTGCAAATCCTCCGGAAATAATCCGATATACTGCGATTTATAATGATTCATAAAAAACATCCTCCTAAACTGTGTTATTTGCGTTTTTAAACAACAAAAAAAGCCTTTGTAACTTATTATTGAACAGCACAAAAAAGCTGTTAAATAAGTCACAAAGACTTGTCATTGATGGTTACATACAGACTCTAATAGAAGGTCTGAAAAAAATAAGAAAAAATATTACATATTTATGATACCATTCATCAAAAAAAATAGGAAGATTAATTGGATTTGTTAAATGTGATGTTCTCAATTTCTTTAGACTTCGACGAATCGTAGAATGAGTCATACTCCTGTAATATATATAACGCTTATTTTCACTAGTACCTTGTGTCAAGTTGCATGATTTATCTTCCTCGTAAAAGCAAAACCCGCTTCAAAAGACTTCAATAGAGGTGATTTAATCTCAACCTAATTTAGTCATTTTGAAGCGAGCTTTTTCCGTCTTTTTATTCAATGTTTTTTCAACATGGCCTAATGTTGCTTACTCCAAATACCTTTTTTATTCTCTTTGGCCATCAATTCCGCTTGTTTATATTCCTCTAAGTATGTCGTATTCGGTTCATTAATATAGGCTATTTTGGCAAGTCCTTCTTCTAATAAAAGTACATTAAGTAATTTTTGGTCCATGAAGACGTGCATTAATTCTCTACCGTACTTGTCTTGTTTATCACCTAGATCATGCTTAAGCCATATAGAATTAGCATTCTCTAATTTTTCTTGCACGAAATTTTTGCTTTCTATAGCGAAGTCTTCAAGTTCCCCTGTTTTTTTGTTTTTTATTTCGGGGGCATCTACCAAAAGACTGCGAATTTTTATTTTCTTCTTCCCAGCAAGAGCGGTATTGCTTAAATCAACTTCATTTAGTACATCCCCGGTATCCCCTATTTGGTACGCTGACACGATGGTAGCCGTGATCGTATCACCGTCATAGTTAGATGAATACTGAGCCTTGTAAATGACATCGGTAGTTTGGCTTTTATTTGTTCCAGATGACCTAAAAAGCTTGATAAGCCCCTTTAAGTCCTCTAAGGATATATCCTTAATATTTGAATGGTTGGTTATTAAATTGGATACTTCTAATACCCTATTATCATTTAGTTCGGTACTTTTAGCTACGTCTTGTGCAACATGCTTTAATTCGCCAATGATGCTATCTTGCTCAGGATAATTAGTTTCAGAAACTTTATTAGCGAGGGTTTCCCCCGATTCGATACACCCGGTCAACATTATAATGGTAATTGAAATTAGTATTGAGTACATTATTGTTTTTAAGTTCAACATGGTCGTTCTCCTTTAATGGATAAGTAAATATTTCTTTTATGACCTGGTTTACTAGAGGAACTAATTCATCATCATTTGCAGCAATTTGCCTAATAGAATTTAAAATGAAACGTCTCAAATCATTATTTGTACCAAAGAATAGTGAATGTTCATACTGTATTAGAAGTTTTAAGGTAAATTCGAAATCTTCTTCAGCAAGATAGTAAAGGTATTCGGGCACCTTTGTGATTAAATCTTGTATCCAAGTACTAATAGCATTCTTATCATTTGATTGAAAGTCCAAGGATATCGAACGGATATATTTAAGTGCATCCCATTGTAACTCATTACTGTAAAAAGATTCAGCTGTATGAAGGCTTACTGAGCTTATTTCGGAATCAGTTATTGTTTTCGTTATGATTATGGGTTCAATAGTATGTAATCTAGAAGTCAATAGATTCACCCTTTCCACCGTAGCAGTCAAAGTGGACGAAGCCTAATTTCCCGTCATTATCGTAATCAAACCAACCGCCTTTGGTTGTTTGATCGTCTGTTGATACGTGTTCAAAACATTCCGAGCAACACCATGTGTCTTCGGGTGTAATTGGCAAACCGTCAACGCACCAACCTGTTTTTATACTAGTTTTAGCCATGCGTTTTCCGCCTTTCTATGCGATTTCAAATTTTTTCTTCCGTAAGTGATCTTTTTAGTCATGCATTAGGTATAGTACCTTCTTTAATGTTAAATGCTACATTATCTTTACCTTTAGGCGTTAAGGTAATTAGGTTGCCGTAAATATCTTTTGCTGTAAATATTCCAATAGAATAGATTTCATCAAGCCATTGTTCCTCGAATTTAGTTTTTCCGATCTTAAAAAAGAACCGCATTGTTTTACCATCAATAAATGTAACCTCAACTTCGGTAATTCCTGTTTCAGACATGCTCTCATCGAATGGATCATATTCCTGCTCTGTACTATTATCGGGTTCTTTTTCTAGCTCCTCGTCTAAGTCCTCCTCTATCCCAATACCTACATTCGATTGAGCTGGTAAAAATGGATTTATATAGTCCTCTTTGTGTTTATTTTCTATATGGGTTACTTGATGTACTTCCTCTTCTTCACTATCTATCCGAAAGTTAAAGCCATCTTTATTATAATCATCCTGCTCTTCTAGGATTGAGGGGCCTTTATTTATGGGTGTATTTAATACAGGATCATTATTTATCGTTATTGGAGCACCGTGTGCAGTTTCGTTCATTGGTTTAGTTGTAGTTGTAGCGTTATTTAATATTTCTTCTCGACGTAACAATATGTTTTGATGATTTTGCTCCTCTAATCTTTCCACTGCTTTTTTAGGGTTTGAAATTGTGACTTCTGGTAAATGTTCTTTCTCGTTATTTTTCTTTAGAGGAAAAATTGATGTAATTCTCATACATAACACCTTCCATATTAAAATTTTATGATATTCAAATCATTCTGTTGGACTATTTGATAATCTAATTGGTTAGAGTGTAATAAGCTTATTAAAGGTGAATTGAGTCTTGATATGTCGTTGTTAATAATATTTATTAACTCTATATGTTGTGACCATTCCTTTTCTTGATATAAGTTTTCTGCAAAGATCTCGATATTTAAAGAAACATTATTCAATGCACTCACTTGTTCCGGGTATAATTTTTCATATCTTAATAAGTCGCCTTGATAGGTATTAATTAACTTTTTACAATTATTGAGCTGATTATTAGTGAGGCCTACGTAATTTCTTCCCTTTGATAATAAATCCTCATAAGCTGGTCTAACATCCGTTTGGAATTTGCCAAAAGCATACTTGGCAAACATAAGAATATCTTTTTGTTTATCTGTTAAATAATGAGGATTATTTAATTCAATAAACTCTTTAGAAGGAGCCACATCACTCCCCTTAGAATGAAGCATATAAATACCTGCAGCTACTAAAATACTGATAAATGCAGTGAAAGCAATATACTTGAATTTCTTCTTTTTATAAGAAAATAGGAATGAATCTCTTTTGCTTCTTTTAATTAATCCCATTGAAATCCATCCTTTCAGTTATTTATTCTTTTTAGATTTGTCAAATTGTATTTTATAATCTTCAGTAAAGGTAAGTGCAGTTTCAAACACAACGTTTTTGCCAGATAGAAACCCTTTAATGACGGATGTTTTTCCTTTTGTAATTAATTTTTTTAGCTGGGATTCAGACAGTTTCTTTTTCGCGACAGTTTTACTTATTGAAAATTCACAACCATTTTTATACTCATCGCAAGAAACAAAGTTACCACGATCTATAACGTTTCCTTTTTTACATTTTGGACATGGTCCATAAACACTGTTCTTGAGTGCTTTATTTGCCTCTTCTACAAGTGATTGGATAAGTTGTGGATTTGAGAAGTTAATTTTTGTAGTAGATATCAAATGGTTAATAAAATTGTTGATTTGGTTTAAAAACGTAATTGCAGATGCCCTACCTTCACCTATAGACTTTAAATAACTTTCCCATTCTGCAGTCATATGAGGACTTGATAATAATGTTCCATCAAGTGCAAAACAAAGTATTTTACCTTTAGGGGTTACATGTACTTTATTTTTTCTTACTTCGATTAATTTGTTTGATTTTAATGCTTCTAAGGCATCGGCTCGTGTAGCTTCCGTTCCTATCCCTTTAACTTCTTTTAAAATCCTTGCACTATCTTCATCATCAAGTAACGAACCACATGTTTGCATGGCATCTAAAAGTTGCCCTTCCGTATAGACCGAAGGCGCGCTTGTCGTGCCTTCATGCACTTTTAACATACATTTGCTACGTTCATTTATACTTAGTTTTCCATCTATCGTTATAGAGTCCGCATCATCTTTTTCTGCGTCAGCATCCGAATTTAGTTCCTTTGGCCATAGCTCTTTAAATCCTATATTAATATCCCTTTTACAAACGGTTTTAAATGCCATAGAATTTACGGCTGTTGTAATGGATGTCTTTTCGTACTGATAATCACTATGGAACATAGCTAATGTTGTTCTTAAGATTTCTAGGTAAATATTTAATTCATCTTTTGAAAGTTTTGATAATTCCTCTTCTGTAGGTATTTTTTTTGTAGGAATGAGTCCGTAATGTTCAGCCACCTTTTTTGAGTTCACAAAACGTTTTCTGGGTGTTTCATATGCGTTTACAAATGATATACCCAGTACTGATTTATAGCCCTCTACACGTTCTAATAAGTATTCAAACTCAGCCTCCGTGATAAAGGTGCAGCTTGTACGTGGATAAGAGACTAACTTGTACTTTTCGTATAAAGTTTGAACAATAGTAAGGGTCTTTTTAGGTGACATCTTCCACAATCGGTTTGCTTTTGTTTGTAAAGTCATAAGCGAATGTAGTGTGGGAGCCATTGACTTTTTCTCTTCAATTACAATATCGCTTATATGACCTATATACTGGTTCGTGTCAGAGAGGGAATGGGTCTGTAAAATATCCTTTATTTCGCTCATAGAATTCGTTTTTACAGCGGCTTTGCCCTGGTATCGTACACCTTTTTCTGAAGTAAACTCTCCATACAGTTCATAAAAATTTTCAGGTTCGAAATTCTCTATTTTTTGCTCTCTGCGATAAGCTAAAAACAAAGTTGGGGACTGTACCCTTCCAACTCCAAATGTGATGCTTCCTCCCAGTGCAGATGTGTAATTCACGTTATTTTGACATGATGTTAATGCATTCTGGATTAATACACTGTAGAGTCTAGACGCATTAATACCGACTAAAAAATCAGCAATGGATCTTGCTTTTGCCTCTTCATACATCATCAATGCTTTTCTATCATCCTGTAGATTGTTGAAACCCTTGAATACTTCACTTTTCTCCAGAGAATTAATCAAAAGTTTTTTTATAACTACATTTTGAAGCTCTTTTGGGGACAGACAGTGATATAGAAGGTTACGGAAAATCAGTTCACCTTCTCGGTCCTGATCGACAGCTGAGCAAATAATTGGAGGTTTCCCATCAATAGTTTGTCCCTTCAAAGCTACTTGTCGAATTAAGTTTTTCACTGCTTTAAAGTGCTCTTCTTCCCCTTTTTTTACCTTGTATAAAGGTTCTCCTTCTATTTGAAGCGGTAAAGTCTCTAAACTCCATTTCTTAAGGTGCTCCTGTCCTGGATATTCAAAAACCTCACATAATTCTAATAGATGTCCAGAAGCCCAGGTAACAATCGCTCCAAAGGGAAAGGTACTACAGGCTTTGAGTAACACGTAGTATTTATTCGTCTGCGCAATATTAAATGCTGCACAATAATCCATTGCTTGATTTCTCTTCTCGCTAATGATAATCATATTTGGAATAGTTGCTGTCATTTTTTACTCGACTCCATATCTTCAACGTTATCTAATTCGATCAAACTGAAGGGATACACTGACTCTATGTTTACATTGGCCAAGGTTCGTTTAAATGGCTTATGAATCCTTCCATGAATTATGTTTTTTACATAACCATTAAGAATTAATTTGCTATATGCTTGAAATCCTTCAGATGCTAAAGTACCTTTTACATCCCCATATGCAGGATTGGTATACGAGATCAATACATCGACGTTACTCATCTCTAACTGTTTAATAAAATCAATTACTTGATTTTCATTATGAACCTGTTCTTCTTTTTCGTATTCGTACTCTCTTGGTTCACCACCAAATCCTGCAAAACGTAATCCTCCATATTCAAAGCACTTATGGTGGATGTCAACCACAGGAGTATCAGTATATAGAGAAGGATGGCATCGTTTACTGAGTAATCCTAAAACTGGAACCTCGTCATAGATCCTACAAATTTTACTGACCATTTTGCTGGGTATATTCCCTAATAATATGACTAGATCGACTTCCTCATTGGGTATCTCCAATGTTGTTCTAATATCTGAAAAAGCTAAAATCTTCAAGCATTTCACCTCTCATCAAGCGGTTTTTCCTAGCTCTGCAAGTCCATTTGTAATAGCAGCACTAGCTCCGAAACCATTTTGGAAAATAATATTCACTTTTAATTCCCTACACAATTCTTTCACCATATTCATTGTTGGATGACTACAAGCACCTAATAAAACAACAACGCAATCACCTTTTTTGATTATCGGCAAAAAAGTGTTTTTAACTGTATTTCGTCCTTTGCCCATACGGTCCTTACCGTTATGAAATAAAATGTCACACCCTTTCTTTGCTCCAACTTTTTTGAATGTATTTTCTTGGCTTCCGCCAATAATAGTTATTGTTGGTTTGTTTTTCATATGTTTATCCTCCATTAATTGTAATTTAAGTAAATTATATAACATTAACGGAAAATTGTAAATCTCATTTTATAACATTAGTTTGCATTTGTCTTACTCATGTTTTCCATATAGATACCTCCTCCCTGAACTATATTCATTACCTCCTGGATTCGAAGCACTGAAAAATGTAAATTGACTATTGCTTTTACTCCTATTGAAATTAAGTCTTGAACACTGTAATTTCGAATATGCGAACAATCGGTACATACAACAGGAATGGAATGTCCTTGGCAATACTTGATTACTTTATCAAGTAGATCAGGATGCATCCCTGTACCTACAATCCAAGCTATCCCTGTTGAGATAGCTTTTAAATTTTCCATTTTTGAATTGTTAATATCTATGACTTTAATGTTATTGTTTCCAGCCAATTCGATTAGTTTGCTCCAATTATCTGTCTCCTTTTCAGCGACAGAAATTAGATGTACTTGTTTCAAAAAAATCACCCCTATACAAAAAAACACCCATCTAAAACAAACACAGCGAATTTGCTATGTTTACATTAGAGGGGTGTTCCCTTTATATTATTTAGTTTTATTTATAATAAGATAAATTTATTATAGCATTTATTCTTAAGCACTTGCAAGATGTGGAAACTCTACATGATACCAAAAATAAATGGGCCTATTAATGCAAATAATATCATCATTAATGATACATTTAAGGTATTTTTGGACCATCTGTGATACTCGGGATGTGCTATTAATTTATGAGCTAAACGGAATAGTAAACTTAACATTAACGCAATGAGTCCAATAAAAATTGTCATCTGTGAAATAGCCAAAAGAACTGTAGAAAATGCATCATCTACATCGCCCTCACTACGGAAAGATAAAATAATCATAGGTACTGCACGTAGACTTAGCATGCCTAAAAAAGTCCATAGCATGAGTGTTTGTGCAAATTTTTGCCATTGTCCATTTTTAAATATGATAGCCATGATCATCATAATTACTGCACAGAGGAACATAATAGTTATAGCATTAATACCCCAAGTAAATATTTTTTCTGTTGCCTTAGCACCTACAGCAAATAGATTATCCAATACCCCATCAAAGGTTTGTTCATCTGCGACAACCATGTGATTTTCATCAAAATTACCAGGCGGCGGTTTCAGAGGCAAAGCATTAAGCAATTTCATGTGCATCAACTCCCTTGTAAAATTAAATAAGTATTTTTTCAAATGCTATTGCTGGAAGACTGATTAGAGAATTATCTAATATAAGGTTTCCGTCCAAACAATCTATTGAAAAAGTAATTGTATGGCTATTTAGGGTTTGTTCATATATTTTCAAAAGAAATGCTGACCAGTCTGCTTTAGTTTTCTGACAAGGTGCAATAGGATTTTGACAGACGTACAAAATTTCATCCTTTGAAAATGTTAAGAATGCATGTAAATGATATAAATTATAATTACTTGCTTTTATTTCGAAACGCTGCACATACTCGGCGATAGGAATAAATAGTTGTGACACTGGTTGGAAGAAATCTTTAAAATTTGAACATTTCTCAAAAGGTATTTTTATCTCAACTCTTACTTTTTCCCCAATTAAACTATCACTAGCGGGTGATGTGCTGACAGCTGCATGTACAATTACAGATGCATTAATGCCTTTTTTTGATTTTAATGCTTCATTTGTAAGTGCTCTTAAACTAAACAATTCTCTATTCACTAGCTCTTGTATTTCATTTGAAAATTGATTCACATATGATGTTGTTAGCATAAACGGCCTATGATTAGAATATTCCATACTCTCGTTCTTAAACTGGATACGCACATCTTCTTGTGAGAATTGTGAAGTAAGTGATATAGTAGTTGGCAATTGATTATTTTTTGTTATATTTTTTGATAACTCCGTATTATTAAACATTTAAAGACCTCCATTTTTCACTTCAAATTTATTTCATATTTCTTGTCGATGGCCAATTGGATGATTAGTGATTCAATGTATTCATACTTTAGACAACCTATATATTAAAATTATTATGTACGATTGGAATTGGACAATATAGTAATTTATAGTCAAATTAACCTTCTTAATAGGTTTTATCGCCTATAAATCAAATTTTCTATATATAAAATATACATACATAAGTAGTATTATCTTCCAATG